>JBCBKZ010000592.1:0-3995 GCA_038520955.1 Bacteroidota bacterium
GGAGAAGAGTAACATACTCGTACTCATCACTGGAGAAAGTGGAACAGGAAAAGAGGTGATTGCTAACGCCATTCACTACGGTTCTCCCAGAAAGAGAAAGCCTTTCATACCGGTGAATGTGGCAGCTATTCCAGCTGACCTGATAGAAAGTGAGCTCTTTGGACATGAGAAAGGTGCCTTTACAGGTGCTACGGGCAGAAGGATTGGGAAATTTGAGGAGGCTAATGGCGGGACCATCTTCCTGGATGAGATAGGAGAAATGCATATGGAATTACAAACGAAACTTCTGCGTGTTCTCCAGGAGAAAAAGATCACCCGACTAGGTAGTAACAAAGAACTTCCGCTGGATGTACGTGTGCTGGCAGCTACCAATAAAAACCTCAGTAAGCGCGTGCAGGAAAACCTGTTTAGGGAAGACCTTTACTACCGCTTACAGGGATTCCTGATCCACCTCCCTCCACTAAGGGACAGAGGAAATGACATCATTATCCTGGCTAAGCACTTTCTGGCTCAGTTCTGCAGGTCTAATAAGATGCCCAGTAAGAGCTTCACCAAGGAAGGTATTCAAGCCTTACTGGATCACCCATGGCCAGGGAATGTGCGTGAGCTAAAAGCCATGGTAGAAAGGGCAGCCCTCATCTGTGATGGGAACGAAATAGACGAAGAAGATATGATCTTCTCAGACACTATCTAATCTCCCTAAGAGGAAAGAATAATTTTGTGGCGGCATTTATTGCAGAGAGCTTGTGAGTTTTGCTCACAGGCTTTTTGTGGTTAGGCTTTTCTCACCTACAAGATTGTGGAAAAGAAGTGAAGCTATTATCAGACTTAGGCACTTACTTAGTGTACCCAACTAAGCTGCATGAATAAGCAAATTCTCAAGTTAGCCATTCCGAATATCCTCAGTAATCTGTCAGTCCCCTTACTGGGGATGGTGGACACGGCCTTAATGGGCCATCTGGATTCGGCTAAATACCTGGGAGCTATTGCTATCGGGAGCATTGTGTTCAATTTCATTTACTGGGGATTTGGCTTTTTAAGGATGGGGACTACCGGACTAACTGCTCAGGCATTTGGGAAGAATGATCCGCAGGAGATCATCTCCATTCTAGGGAGGGGAATGCTGGTAGCCTTGGGAGGAAGTCTCCTCATCATATTACTTCATAGACTGATAGGTCGCATCTCTTTTTATCCCATCCAAATAGGCACATTCTCCCTCCAGCTGATACAAGGAGATGCTTCTATCAGAGAACTCGCCAACACCTACTTCATCATCAGGATATGGGCGGCACCAGCTACCCTAAGTTTGTATGCCATACAGGGATGGTTTCTGGGCATGCAGAACGTGCGCTACCCCATGTGGCTAACCATTATCATCAATGCTGCCAACATCATATTCAGCTTCCTTTTTGTCTACCGCTGGGGAATGACCTCAGACGGCGTAGCACTGGGGACCGTCTGTGCCCAATACCTGGGACTGGTG
Organism: Bacteroidota bacterium; assembly: GCA_038520955.1. Classification (GTDB taxonomy): domain Bacteria; phylum Bacteroidota; class Bacteroidia; order J057; family J057; genus JBCBKZ01. The sequence continues at coordinate 1,484 of JBCBKZ010000592.1, forward strand.
TGTGGGCTATTCTTTTTCCTGAGAAGCTATAAATCCTCTCTTTCCCACCTAAGCTGGGAGCACCTCAAAAACCTGGAAGCTATTAAGCATTTCTTCCAGGTCAACTCAGATATTTTCATCAGAACCATCTGTCTGGTATTGGCCTTTTCCACTTTCACCTCTGCTTCTGCAGCCTATACCGCTACCATTCTGGCAGCTAATCAGGTCTTACTTCAGTATTTCCACCTGATGGGCTATGCCGTAGATGGTTTTGCTCATGCGGCAGAAAGTCTGGTAGGCAGATTTACCGGTGCTGGAGAGCTACTAAAACTCAGGGAAGCCATCAAACTCCTTTTCTTTTGGGGGGTAGGTCTTGGGCTTAGTTTTGTGTTTGCCTATATGCTCATAGGAGAAAGTCTCCTCACCATTTTCACGGATCAGGAAGAAATCATAGAAGTAGCCAAAATGTACCTTCCATGGATGTTTGCCATTCCTATTGCTGGTTCTATTGCCTTCATGTGGGACGGGGTATACATAGGCGCTACGGCCAGTAAGGCCATGAGAAATACCATGCTGCTGTCCACCTTCCTAATATTTCTCCCGGCCTTGTACATAGGGAAGGCCTGGCTACATAATCATGGGATCTGGCTGGCGATGACCCTGTTCATGGTGGCCAGAGCTGTGAGTATGAGCGTGGTGGCTGAGAGATGGATTTTCACCCCTCTAGAGGAGCTAAATAATAAAAAAATAGCCTAAGACGGTTACCCCTTCCTTCTTTCTATCATCAACGAGCACAACAACCAACCACACATCATTTGGTATTATAAAGTTGGCTACGACTGTCTGTGACAGTGACTTCAGCTCGTGTATTAATTTTGCCAAAAAGGGGCCTCTGTACTCAAACGGAGGCCTTTTTATATTTGCCAGTCTATGGGAGTTCTCCCGGATGCCGTCAGTAATTCATTGGTCCTGGAGAAAGGCTTAGAACCGAAGAAGCCCTTGTCCGCCGCAAAGGGGGAAGGGTGAACTGACTTCAACACGTGATGTCTGGCGGGGTCTATAATGGCGCCTTTTTCCTGGGCATATCTTCCCCACAAAAGAAAGACTAGTCCTTCCTTCCGGTCATTAAGTGCCTGAATGGCCGCAGAGGTAAATTCCTCCCATCCTTTTCCTTTATGAGAACCAGCCTGTGACGCTCTTACGGTTAACAGAGCATTCAGCATCAGTACCCCTTGATCAGCCCATTTCTGCAAGTAGCCATGAGTCGGGATGGTAAAGCCTATATCCTGATGCAGTTCTTTATAGATATTTCTCAAGGAAGGAGGAATACGCACCCCCGGCTGTACAGAAAAACATAGACCATGTGCCTGACCGGGACCATGGTAAGGGTCCTGCCCTATGATGACTACCTTCACATTGTCAAATGGGGTAGAATTAAAAGCATTGAAGATGAATTTACCTGGAGGAAAGATCTGCTGTCCGGCTTGTTTCTCAGCTAGCAGAAAGCTCCTTAGGGACTGGAAGTAAGGTTTTTCAAATTCTGGCATCAAGGCTTTTTTCCAGCCTTCTTCTATTTTTACCTTTTCTGCATATTCACTCATGGTCAGGGTTGATGTTTAGAGATATGGGGGCTATGTCTTAGCAGGCATTATTTTATTCTTCAACACTACAAAGGCAATGAAAATAACAGAAAGAGCTCCTAATGCTCCTACTATCCAAAACATAGCGGGCGCCATGGAATTCCTTTCGGGAGCTTGTCCTTCTCCTAACCAAACCAACACTTCGGCTGCTTCACTCTTTTTCCTATTCCCCACACACTGCCTGGTTTTGGGCGTAAACTTCCGGGTAACATATACCAGATAGCTTTCTCCTTCTTCAAAAATATACCCACAGTCCTGGTCTTCCCATCCCGTATTTATGATGAGAAAGTCAGAGGTAGATTTTTTCCAGCTTTGATCTACTTTAAAAGAGAATTTCCAGCCTCCGGAAATCCAGTTTGTATTCAGTCCTACTACCGTGCCTGTAAACACATAGTCTGCCTGATCATAGCGGCTTTGCAAGTCTTCAGGCTCAGTACACTCACATGCATACACAGACACCCAGGTACTGAGAAAACAGAAGATCAGTGCTAATCGGAGTTTTTCCATATAGTTACTAACACCTCAAAGTAAACCATATGTTTTCTTTTTCCCTCAATAAAAAGAGAAAGAGCCATCCCGTATGACAGGATGGCTCAGTAAATTCTTCTATCAATCCGCCTTATTTATTAGGCATCTTAAGCATTTTCTCCACCATCTGCTTATCTGTAAGCAGGGCTACCGCTTCATCCACCTCAGGTGTATCCAGGAAATATCCTTCTACACTTCCTGACTGATGGTAATATCTCAGGAGAATTTCCTGCTTTAGCAGACGTGAAATTTCATCTTTATGCTTCATCAGGTCCTTATCCTTGAGAGATTCCAGTTTTTTCTCCAGTACAGAAATCTCACTAGAGATTTGCGCAAAATAGGCTTCTTCCTCTATGGTGGATTGT
>JBCBKZ010000593.1:0-3994 GCA_038520955.1 Bacteroidota bacterium
CAGACCAGAACTTACCTTCTTCTTCCTTATGGGGAATATCTTTCCACCTTAGCATAAACATCACCGTTACCACTGCCAGGTACACCAGTACCAGAATAAGCAGCTGTCCTGATAATCCCAGGTCCGTAAAGGTATGTACAGAAGTATCTCCCAAGATTCCACTTCTCGTTAGGAAAGTGGCGTATAATACCAGTAGGAAAGTCCCTACAATCAGTATCTGTGCTAGCCTTAGGTAAGACTTAGACTTTTGGTAGATGAGCATAGCATGAAGGGAAGCTACCCCACATAACCAGGGGACAAGGGAGCCATTCTCTACGGGGTCCCAATTCCAATACCCACCAAAGTTTAGCGTCTCATAAGCCCAGTATCCACCCATTATGATACCTACTCCCAGTATCATTACAGAGAAGGAGGTCCATGGTAGCGCGTACCTAATCCATTCATGGTATTTTCCCTTTATCAGTCCGCCTACCACAAAGGCGAAAGGGACTACTGTAGAAGCAAATCCCAGGAATAAGGTAGGTGGGTGAATCACCATCCAGTAGTTCTGGAGAAGGGAATTCAAGCCACTCCCATTAGAGGGAATAAAATCTGGATTCTGTAGATATACTTCGTTATCCGGGAATACAGATTGGAGGAGAATGAATGGGGTACTTCCCACCTTCCAGGTATCCGGTTCAAAGAAACAAGCAATTACGCCAGCACTTAGTATGAATAATCCTGCCAATGACTCAAGGCCTGAGGCAGCATAAGTATCTTTACTTTTTCTTACTCTCGCGAGGTAGGCGAAATAGAGTACGCCAAACCCTAGTACGAACAGGATAAAGAGGGTAAAGGTCAATCCACTAATGCTTCCGAAAGTGTGTCCCCAATTCCAGCTGGTTTGAAAAGCGGTTTGACCTCTGAAAAGCATCATGAGGAAGGTACCTGCCATAATGATTCCCCCTATGTGCATATTACCCTTCATAGGGAGATTCTCACGATCTACTCTTAAGCGGTATCCCAGATAGATGGCTGGTAGAAGGGCTAGTATGATAAATATCCCCCAAACCATTCCATCTCCTACATACACGCCTAGTATCATAGAAGAAAGAATCAGCTCTACAGAAGCTATGATCCCGAGCACCATATTTCGCCACTCATGCTTGGCAAACATGATGATCCCTCCCAAAACAGAATGCCAGAAACACCACAGGAGAAAGCTCCCCTCCTGCCCTTCCCAGAAACAGGAAATGATGTAGTAAACAGGCAATTCGTTACTGGAGTGTGCCCAAACATAATGGTACTGGTATTGATGAGAGTAAATGAGGTAAAAGAGGGTGCCTATAATCCCAAAGATGCCCAGTATATGTAGGCCAAAACTGGTAAGCCCTATTCTCTCCCAAGCCTTCTTATCTCCATTCTCACGAGCTTCAGCATATAAAAAGCTAATGAGTGCCACCAGGGCAGAGGCAAACGCAAGAGAAGTAAATAACTCTCCTAACTTTCCTCCTGTAAATAGCATATGTTATGTGTTGTGTGTGCTTATAAGGTAGTTGATTCCGCAGCAGTAATGTCTGTCTCCTCATACTTGGAAGGACATTTCATAATGATTTTATCCGCTATGAATTGTTCCTGTGCATCATACCCGCCAATTACCACTACCTTTTCTGCTGTCTCAAAGTTAATGGGCTTGGGATCTCTGTAGATGACTTGTTGGACCACGTTCATCGTATCCTTCATGTAAAAGCTAAACAGATCCTGCTCAGCTATGTAGAAAGCATCCTCCCTTTGAACCCATTCTCCTACAATGTGTACTTTTTTACCGCTCTCTTTAGCAGAAGAAAAGTCTGTATACACGCTTGCATTCTGAGAGAAATTGACACCCAGGGCTACCATGAAAATGGCAATAACAGCGAGGAGAATTATATTTTTTGTCTTCATAGCTTATTGATCAAAACTGTCTACCTGTTTTTCTAGTTTGTTGATCTTCCTGTTAAGAAGGACCAGAAAGAGAATGACCCCCGTAAAGATAACCAAAAGAACAGCCAGGACTGAGTAGATTTTCTCACTCTTCAATAGTATTGACTGAGAGGGCTCTACCTGTAAGAGAATAAATGAGGCCAAATATGAGATTAGTAGATTCATTTGTTATGATTGTTTGAACGCCCTATCTGATTCCAGATTATCCATTCTGATTTTCAGTCTGTCCCAACGATTTTGTAACTCATACATCCACACCCCGAGTAAAATGAACCCTATCATACCCGGATACATAATCATCCGGTAAAGGTTATCAAAGCCTTCAGGTTTGAAGATGAAGGATCCTCCTCCCGCATCACTACCATCAGCTGTAGGATGTAGGCCAGGTAACATTTTGGGGATGATGAAATACAAGGGAATCAGTGTAGCAAAAGCAAATATATTGTAAGCAGCTGAAGCCTTGGCTCGCTGCAATGGTTCACTAAAGGAAGATCTGAGGAGAAAATAAGCCAGATAAATCAACAGAGAAACTAAGGCACAGATGAGAATGGGATCATTAGTCCACCATATACTAAGGTCATCCACAGGCATATGGGCTTTCCACGCTACTCGCCCCCAAATACTACCTGAGATCAGGCCCAGAATAATGAAAATTATTCCTATTTGAGCACCTGCTTTAGCTCTGGCATCTGAAAGTAATGGATCAGTGGTGATCTCTCTGTCAGGATCTGTTTCTCTCAGCAGTTTTACACTATGGACTACAGAAATAGTCATGAGCACTATTACCACAAACCACATGGGAACGTGATAAAACATATTCCTACTACTTTGCTGCAGAGAGCCTAATTCGGGTAAGGTGGCCAGTAGTCCATAGAGAATGGAATACAATACGAGTCCCGCACCTATCACCTTATACAGATCTTTTCTCTTCATCATTCAAATATAGTATACTAACATCCTTATATGAAAGAATGTTAGTGCGAATTCGACCTTTAAGAGACTAAAATCACTTCTTCCCTAGCCTCTCCACAAAGCAGGATACAAAACGACGGAAATGGCAGTTAATAAAGCGGCTAACCCCAGGAGGAAATTCAGGTTAGAATAGGTAGTGGAAGCATCAAGGCCTTCGATAGCGGATCTGGAAATACGAATAGCTGTAAGCAGTACAGGTACGGTTAGAGGAAAACCCAGGACGGCTAATAAGGTAATTCTATTTTCCGCTCTTGAAGCAATAGCCGATACCAGGGTAAGATTAGCGGCAAGCGTCCAGGCAACTACCCAAACTATCAACATAAATAAAGACAGTTCCTCTATTTTAACTCCTCCAATCACGCTAAATAAGGTAAATCCCAGCGTCCCAATTATCCCCAACAAAAGAGTATTGTATAAAATCTTGGTGAGCATCACAGCTGAAGGCCCTGCAAGGGTATATAAATAGCGTTGCTGGGAAGGACTATCAGTCATGAAACTTTTAGCTACCGCATTAATAGCCACGAATAGCAGGATAATCCAGAAGAGAATATTCCAGCTTAGGGGATTCATCTGTCGTTGGAAGGCCAATCCGACAACAATAACTGTGCAGCCTACATATAAGAGAAGCCCGAAGAAAGCATAGCGCTGCTTCCATTCGAGCTTTAATTCTTTTATCCAAAGGGCACGGAATTCCGCCCAAAACCTACTCATTCCTGGCTTTTTCCTGTCTCGCCTTTTTCAAGGACTTCTCCTCCTTACGGGTAAGTTTGGCTTCCTTAAGCGTAGCCTGTTGACGTACCCTACTTTCAGCTCGCTGGTTCCTTCTTAAGGCTTTTCTAGCCTGCTGAACCTTCTTAGAATCTTTTAATTCTATTTTCTTCTCAGCTTTTTCCTCTTTAGCACTTTGTGCTGAGACTGTGCTCGTAGAGAGAAAGAATAGAAAGGATGTTGCAAGGATGGCTTGAATCAATTTCTTCATAAGTGTGAAAATATGTTCTCCTCTAAAGTAAAAAGATGCCTTCAGGATTCATAATTGTAGAGACGCAATATTTTGCGTCTC
>JBCBKZ010000594.1:0-3986 GCA_038520955.1 Bacteroidota bacterium
CTTTGCCGGCCCTCTGGTAGCCTCTACTTCCAGAAAAAGGCAAAGTGAGCTATTCCTCTGCATCCTTCCTGTATCATATGTGAAACTGCTTGGAAAGCACCTTCATAATCATCTACGATTACTCTGGAAGTATTCAGCTCATCTGTGACCTTGTCAAATAGCACCAGTGGGATACCAGAATCCTGAAATTGCTTGAGGTGGTCATATGTTTTGGTTTCATGTCCCAGAGATACCAGTATGCCATCTACACGGCTGGCAAAGAGGGCATTCGCATCCGTTACCTCCTTATCAAAATTCTCATCTGACTGGCAGAGCATCACCCGATAATCTTTATCGTAGGCTACTTCCATGATGCCCTTAATGACACTGGAGAAAAAGTGATTTACTATCTCCGGGATGATCACCCCTATAATTTTGGATTCTCTCTTTCTTAGTCCGGCAGCTATAGAATTGGGTCGGTAATTAAGTTCATTAGCAAGGGCAAGCACTCGCTTCTTCGTCTCATCACTTATGTCAGGGTAATTTTTCAATGCCCTGGATACTGTGGCAGTACTAATATTTAGCTTTTTCGCTATATCTGCCAGCGTAACTTGCCTCTTGTGCATATAAGAAGAGATTGATAGTAATTTCCTTTATCTAAATTGCTTATTTTAAACTAGAAATAAAATACTAACCCAAACGAAATCGTTTACGGAATCGATAAAGTTAGTAAGTGGCTGATAGCCAGTAATCTACCTCCTTGGTTAAAGGGGGAAATTGTTTTAATATTGAATTAAGGAAGTTGGACTAAACTATACGAGCTTACATCTCATGGTCAGAATGTCTTCCCTTGATAGGAGTAATTTTCTATCTGAAGCAGGTACCAGAACCTTTGATCTTCTGGTAATCGGTGGAGGCGCTACAGGTGCAGGAATTGCCTTGGATGCAGCCTCTCGCGGACTCGAAACACTGGTAGTTGAAAAACAAGACTTTGCCGGTGGAACAAGTAGTAGGTCTACCAAATTGATCCACGGTGGACTTCGCTACCTGAAACAACTTGAAATTGCATTGGTAAGAGAAGTAGGACGAGAGCGTGCCATAGTGCACAAGCTGGCGCCTCACTTGGTGGTACCCGAAAAGATGCTCCTTCCCCTCATTAAGGGAGGAACCTATGGGAAGCTGGCTACTTCAGCTGGTTTGATGGTGTATGATGTGTTGGCAGGTGTAGAGGGAGAAGACCAGCGTATCATGCTTTCTAAAGAGGATACTTTGGAGAAGGAACCGCTTCTCAGCGAATACAACCTGGAAGGAGGAGGATTTTATGCAGAGTATAGAACAGATGACGCTCGTCTTACCATAGAAGTCTTAAAGACGGCAAGTAGCTTTGGAGCACTCTGTCTAAACTATCTGGAGGTTACCTCCTTCACTTATTCTTCTGAAAAAAAGATAACAGGCGTTAGTTGTAAGGATGTCCTGACAGGGCAGGAATTCAATATCAAAGCTAAGCAAGTAGTCAGTGCGGCAGGCCCCTGGGTGGATGAGCTTAGAGATAAGGATAAATCTCTTTCCAATAAGCACTTACACTTAACTAAGGGGGTACACATAGTCCTTCCCTGGGAGAAACTTCCTGTCCAACAATCTATATACTTTGACGTGCCTGATGGCAGAATGATTTTTGCCATACCCAGAGGAGGAGTCACCTATGTGGGGACTACAGACACGGACTACAGTGGCAACAAAGAAAATCCACGCACATTGGTAGAGGATGTTCAGTACCTACTGGACGGCGTCAATCATATGTTCCCGGATATCACCCTTGAAGTGGGCGATGTAGAGTCCAGCTGGGCAGGCTTAAGACCCCTCATACATGAGGAAGGAAAATCTGCCTCAGAACTATCCCGGAAGGATGAAATTTTTGAGTCTAAAACCGGATTGATCTCCATAGCCGGAGGTAAACTCACAGGGTATAGAAAAATGGCTGAGCGTACCGTAGATCTGGTAATGAAGAAACTGAAGAAAGGGGCCATTAAAACGAGAACCCAGAACCTGGTACTTACAGGTGGAGAGTTTGGAGATGTGTCTTCCGTAGCGACTTTTATGAACTCTTTGAGCCAGAAACTGGAAAGTATTGGCGTAAGCTCTCCGGCTGCGCAAGCAAAATACCTGGTTGAGAACTACGGTAGGCAGGCTATTCAGGTCCTGGCCCTGGCAACAGAAAGTGGAAAGGAAGACCCGGAGGAAATGTTAGTGATAGGGGAAGTGAATTTCACCCTCAGAAATGAAATGGTGAATTCAGCCATGGACTTTTTCAGCAGAAGGTCCGGACGTCTTTACTTCAAGATAGGAAGTGTCAGAGACTACGGAGAGTTGGTGGTGAACCATCTGTCTGAAATGCTGGGATGGACTGGAGAAAGAATCATACAAGAAAAAGAAGAACTTCAACAGGCTGTGTTTGAAGCTTCTGACTTTCCTGTATCAGTATAAAAAATAGGTTTTTAGGGAAACCGTATCTGGAAGAGTGGGCTATTGTCAAGCCCCACTTGAGATAGCTACTCTTCCTACAAGAATTACTACTACAGAAACACATGGAAAAAAGCTGGTGGAAAGAAGGGGTCATTTATCAGATTTACCCCAGAAGCTTTTGTGATAGCAACAAAGATGGCGTAGGAGATATCCTGGGCATACTAAGCAAGTTAGATTACCTCAAACATCTGGGTATTGACATTATTTGGCTAAGTCCTGTTTATGCTTCCCCAAATGCAGACAATGGATATGATATTAGTGATTACTACAATATCATGGAAGAGTTTGGCAACATGGACCACTTTGACCAGCTCTTGGCGGGAATCCATGAAAGAGGAATGAGGTTGGTTATGGATTTGGTCGTGAACCATACTTCTGATGAGCATGCCTGGTTCGAGGAATCCAAATCTTCCCCTTCTAATGAAAAGCGAGATTATTATATCTGGGAAAAAGGGGAAAACGGAACTCCTCCCAATAACTGGAAATCCTTTTTTGGTGGCAGCGCCTGGGAGTATGATGAGGCTTCCGGAGAATATTACCTACACTACTTTGCGGTTAAGCAGCCTGACCTTAACTGGGAGAATCAGAAAGTCAGACAGGAAGTGTATTCCCTGATGAAGTTCTGGCTGGAAAAAGGAGTAGATGGATTCCGGATGGATGTGATCCCGCTCATTTCAAAAAGAAAAGACTACCCTGATGCAGATAACAGTGATTTTGGGAAGGTAATAGAGACCGTCTATGCTAATGGTCCCAGAGTTCATGAGTTTCTTAAAGAAATGAATAAAGAAGTCATCAGTAAATATGACATGGTGACAGTAGGAGAGGGAGTAGGGATCACCTCTGACATGGCAGCAGATTATGTAGGAAGTGACAGAGATGAGCTTAACATGATCTTCCACTTTGGGCATATGTTTTTAGATCATGGCCCTAATGGTAGATTGGATAGACAGGAATGGTCCCTTGAAACCTTCATTGGTATCTTTGAAGAATGGGATAAGGCTATGGAAGGAAAGGGGTGGAACAGCTTATATCTGGGGAACCATGACTTTCCCAGGATGGTATCCAGATTTGGAGATGATGAAAATTACTGGAAAGAATCAGCCAAGATGCTGGCTCTTTTCCTGATGACTTATAGAGGAACTCCCACTATCTACCAGGGAGATGAGATCGGGATGATTAATGTCCCTTTCACTTCCATAGAAGAATTTGATGATATAGAACTGATGAATGCCTGGCGTGAAGAAAGCAAGAAGCCCGGTTTTAATAAGGAACACTTTATGTCCATGGCCAGGATACAGGGCCGTGATAATGCCCGTACGCCCATCCAGTGGAATGATAAAGCGCATGGAGGTTTCAGTGAAGTAACCCCATGGATCAAGGCTAATCCTTCTTATGCCCACATAAATGTAGAGAACCAAATTAACGATAAGGACTCCGTATTCTCTTTTTACAAAGAGTTGCTGGCATTTAGGAAGAGATGGGAA
>JBCBKZ010000595.1:0-3985 GCA_038520955.1 Bacteroidota bacterium
CAGGTACTCAGGCCTACTCCTATCCTTAATCGTATTTCTCAGCGTTTGGATAGTGTAAGAAGACTGCAGGAGTTTAATGAGGTGGAGGTAAATGCTCTTCTCAGAGCTTCTGATATGGCTCTTACTGATAGGAATCTCTCACTGGCTGAAGACTATTTAAGAAAGGTTTCAAGCTCTGGGGTTCAAGACTTCTCTTCATTGAAGGCCCTTTGCCAGTACTTAATAGATCAAAAAAGAGCTGAAGAACTGGGAAGCTACATAATAGAATTACAGGAGCGAGCCAGTTCCAAAGAAGAACTTGCTCAGGCCTACCAAATTGAAGGGAAATACCTAACTGGAAAGCGGGAGTTCAGAAATTCTATGAGGGCGTACGAGAAAGCTCTGGCTATCAGGGAAGAACTTATTGAAAAGGATACTACTGGCTTAGCCAGTGAAATGGCCATCAAAGCCCTGAAAGCGGAAACACTTACAGATATGGGGATAGCTCATTATCGGTTAAAAGAGTTTGATGATGCCCAGAGAAAACATACTGAAGCTTTGGTTATCCGTAGGGATCTCGCTGATGTCTCTCAACAAAAGTATTCGGATGATTTGGCTGAGAGCTATAACTACCTTGGTGTTGTCTATGGCCGTAAAAGGTTGAGTATAAATCGAGCGGTTGAAAACTATGAGAAGGCCCTGAAAATTAACCAGGATAGATTTGAGCAAGACTCCACCAATCAAACCGTAAGACTTAACCTATCCTTTGCTTACAGCAACCTATCAGTTTGTTACAGAATTCGGAATCAGCGAAAAGACTTCAAGGCAATTAAAGATTATGCCGTAAAAGCACTTGTCCTTAGGGAAGAACTTGCTGAGGAAAATCTCCCGAGGTTTGGAGGGGATTATCTGTGGAGCTTAACGGACATTGTGAGATTCCTGAAGGGGCGTGGAAAACACGACGAAGCCATCGAGTATTTCGAGAAAAAGGTAAATCTGTTAGGAGAGCTTTATGAGGCCATTCCGGCTAAATACAAAACTGAATTAGTGGAGTCATATTCTTCTTTCTTGAAATATCTGGATGCTCAGAAACAATATGAAGCTGCTAATATTCACTATGCCAACGCGGTAAAACTGTATGAGAGCTTAGCGGTGGAAGATACAGGAGAGTATACTCCTAAGCTAAGTGAACTGTCTTTTCGTTTGGGAGAAATCAAGTCCCGCTTAGGGGATTTTCATGGGGCGGTGGATTACTTCGAAAAATCACTAGTCGTTAGACAAAAGCTCGCGGAAGATGAACCTATCACTTATAACAATTTGGTAAAAGACACCCGGGAGAAGCTGGAAGAAGTTCAGGAAAAGCTAGCCAGGCAGGAAAGAAGAGAGAGTAGAGAAGAAAAACCGCTCACAAATCAGGAAGTGCTCGCCCAGAAACTCAGAGAAGTTGGAGAGCTGTATTTGGATGCTAAGGCACAAGAGAAAGCAGCTGGTGCCTATCAGGGAGCCTTAGATATTTACCAATTATTAGCACAGGAATCACCAGGGAAATATGAGGCTGATATCAAAGAGATGAAGGATAAGATTACGCAAATACAGGCAAGTCTACAGTAGGAAAAACAAGAAACGTATTCTTCTTTTTCCTCTACATCCGGCTAGATGTAGAGGAAAATTTTGTCTACACCTTATGGAATATTTAGAAGATTCTATTCTTACTAGAAAGAATTTTCTATGATACCTAAATCCTATATCCTTTTCTGCCTCTCCATTTTGCTCGTCTTTTCTGCTAAGGCAGAAGTTCCACTTGAAACCAAGATCAATAAGGTAAAAGTCTACCTATCGGGTGCACAAGTTTCCCGGACGGGAGAAACCTACCTGAATGCAGGAGAACATACCCTTACGCTCACAGGACTTTCGCCTTTCATGGATGCTGCCAGCCTGAAAGTTTCTGCCAAAGGGCAGTTTACCGTTTTAAGTATAACTCATAGTGTGAACTACCTTAAACCCAATGCCCAATCAGCACTCCAACTGATGCTTCAAGCGAAAATAGATTCTCTTACTGAAGTTGAAGCCTCACTTAATGGAGACCTGGAAATCATTCGGGAGAAAAAGAAAGTGCTTGATACCAACAGAAAAATAGGGAGTGAAGAAGGGGTAAGTATAAGCCAATTAAGAGAAGCCTTAGCCTTTTATGAAAATGAATTGGCAGGGATGAAGAGAAAGGAACTCAAGATCAGAAATGAATTAAAAGAGTTAGAGAAACTAAAGAAGAAGTATCAAAATCAGCTTAGTGCTGGACAGCCAGAAGAAAAGGCTACTTCAGAAATTGAGATTCTGGTTAAGGTCAATAAAGGGACGAAAGCTTCCTTTGGGATTTCTTACCTGGTAGCTAATGCCGGTTGGAAGCCTAAATATGATGTGAAAGTCTCAGATCTTTCGAAAGCAGCTACGCTAACCTGTAAGGCTTCTTTCTTCCAGAATACGCAAGAGGATTGGGATAAGGTGGCTCTTTCCTTTTCCAGTATAGACCCCAAGGAGGGAGCCTTAAAACCTGAAATCAATCCCTGGTATCTGTCTTTTGCTTATGATAGAGTATACTCAAATAGATACAAAAAGGAGAAAGCCTATGCACTTGAAGAAGTAGTAGTAAGTAAAAGAGCACAAGGGTTAGCTATGGATAGGGAAGAAGCTGAAATGGACAGTTATGAGGATGAGGCAAGCACTATTCTTCCATCTTCTACCACCCAGAAGGCTACCAGCGTAGAGTTTGAAGTCAACTTACCCTACACACTTAAGTCTGAAGGCGGTATGAAAACTGTAGATCTGGAAGAGTATGAGATCCCGGCCTCCTACCAGTACTATGCTGTCCCCAAACTAAACCAAGCTGCCTTCCTCGTTGCTCAGATCACGGATTGGGAGTCTTACAACCTCCTTGATGGAGAGATCAACCTCTTCTTTGAAGACACTTATGTAGGGAAGTCCATGCTGAACACAGAAGTACTTACAGATACCATGGAAGTTTCTCTGGGGAAGGATAATCAGATTTCCATCAGCAGAGAAAAGATCAAGCAATTCTCTAAAACCAAAGTGCTGGGCACCAATAGAACAGATAAGAAAGGCTTTGAAATTTCTCTTAGGAATAACAAGCCGGTTCCTGTTACCATTAAGTTGCAGGACCAGGTTCCCCTATCCACGAATAGTAGTATTGAAGTTAAAGTGCTAGATACAGGAAAAGGAAGCTTTAATGAAGCAACCGGCATCATTGACTGGGAGATCAAACTCAAACCGGGAGAATCTAAAAAGCTCAATTTCTCTTACGAGGTGAAGTACCCTAAGGGTAGGAGAGTGGTATTGGAGTAGGTCCTACAGAATCCAGTGCTCAAAATGTGGACACTGGATTCTTATATTCGGGGTAGAGGATACAAAATCTCTCCATCTCAAGCTGGTGATCAATAATCACCCTACCCCTCTGTCTTCCCGTTGGGACTGGAAGGAAGGTCTGAAGGGTCAAACGGGATCTAGCGAGTTATTCTCCTTAATACTTTTTCAGTTATTACTGTAAGAACTACTGGAGGTTTTGTATGACACCTTTCAGGGTCAATGCTTCACTCCTAAACTAGCTAATAGTAATGTAATCACTTCGTGATTGAACCTTGAAGAGGTTCCATTATTAAGCTATTTCTTTTCTTAAAGAATGATCCAGAGGGGATCACACCTAAGGAATGATGTCATTTGTCTGTCCGTTGGAATTAGGGGAAGGCCAGTAGGATTTAAGGAGTCTCCCAAGTTATTTTCTATTACTCCTAACTTGAAAGTGCTGTAGAGACGTTTAGGCGCGCTGATCCTTTCAGTTCATGAATGAGGCTGTTGTGATTATCTGGTTAAATGCCAGAGATTCAGGGAACCCTATTGGCAGATTCTATCTCTTTGCTTATTTTAGAATCAGGTAATACACAACCCTTGTTAAACCAAAAATCCATAGCGGTTCTTCCTCTTGAGAACTTAAGTT
>JBCBKZ010000596.1:0-3978 GCA_038520955.1 Bacteroidota bacterium
CAGTTTGGTATCTATCCCTTTACCTGAAGTCTGTGACGAGTCGGCCATGTGTCGTGAGTAAATTTATGTGGAAGAATATGGTCTCCCAGCCAAGTCAAGTGAGTGGGAGAATAAAACCGGAATTTCATTCTCCCACTACTATTATATGTTGAGCATTCTATTTCCTGTAGCTCCCAGGGCAGCTTCCTTAATAGCTTCTGAGAAAGTAGGATGAGGATGAGAGAATACCCCTATGTCCTCAGCTGAAGCTCTGAATTCCAGCCCCATAACTCCTTCGTTAATCATATCAGCAGCTCTAGGGCCTATGATATGCATGCCCAATAATTCATCCGTTTCTTTATGAGAAAGAATCTTTACAAAGCCGGCTGTATCCATACTCGCTCTGGCTCTACCAGAAGCTTTGAATGGGAAACTACCAGACTTATAAGGGATTTTATCTGCTTTTAGTTCATCTTCTGTGTATCCTACTCCGGCTACTTCCGGCCACGTATACACTACGTTAGGAATAGCTTTATAGTTAATGTGAGGATGTTGGCCGGCCATGACTTCTACCGCAAAAACCCCTTCCTCAGAAGCCTTGTGTGCCAGCATGGCCCCTCTTACCACATCTCCTATGGCATACACGCCGGGAACCGATGTCTCCAGATGACCATTTACCGGAATTCTCCCTCTGTCAGTTTCTATTCCTATATTCTCCAGTCCCAGCTTGTCTGTATAAGGGACTCTTCCTACAGCCACCAGACAGACATCTCCTTTAAACTCTACTGTTTCTCCCGCTTTATTCTCTGCGGTAACTGTTACTTTATTTCTGCTCACCTTAGCAGCCGTTACCTTGTGGTTAAAATGAACGGTGTAGTCCAGTTCCTTCTTTAATACCTTGGCCAGTTCCTTTCCCAAAGCAGAGTCCATACCAGGAATGAGACGATCAGCCATTTCAAGAACCGTAATCTTGGATCCCAATCTTCCAAAGACAGACGCTAACTCAGAGGCTATTACCCCTCCTCCTATCACAATCATGTGCTTAGGCAGGGTGGTCATTTCCAGCGCTTCTGTAGAAGTAATCAGATTTTTTCCGTCTATTTCCATTCCAGGAAGCACAAAAGCAGCCGAGCCAGTAGCTATAATGACTTTATCAGACTGAATTTGTTCAGAACTTCCATCTTCCTTTTCCACCTTTAAGGTATTCTTATCAATGAAGCTCCCTATTCCCTTGTACACATCTATCTTATTCTTCTTCATCAGAAAAGCTACCCCTCCCGTGGTTTGGGAAACCACTTCTCTTTTCCTGTTGATCATCTGTTCCAGGTCTACTTTCAGGCTTCCTACCTTTATCCCGTGCTCCTCAAACTGATGTTTGGCAGCATAAAAGTGCTCGGAAGAATCCAATAGCGCTTTTGAAGGGATACAGCCTACATTCAGGCAAGTCCCTCCCAGGGTAGGATCCTTTTCAATGATAGCTGTTTTCATGCCTAATTGGGCGCCGCGTATGGCAGCTGTATATCCACCAGGCCCTGAACCTATAACTGTCAGATCATATTTTGTATTAGCCATATATACGAGTGATTTTGCTTCTGTAAATGAATTATGTATACGATTTTCTCCAATTATGGAGGTGTAAAAGGCCAAATTTATTTCAAGCCTTAGCGAATAACAAATAAGGCCCAAGTATTATTCTCCAGATAGGAAAGATTCCCCAAACATGTGTTCCCAAATAGTGCTTCAGGTCTAAGAAACCCATCATTATTTCCCCTCATCCCCTATTTGATTCCCCTTATCGAAATCAGAGGACCTGCTCAGCCTGTCTACATTAGATTAGGGATTATCAAAACAATACTATGTCTACCACCAAGTATAAGAATCCAAGCTTCGTCAAGAACCCAGCCTTTTTAGCTCTCATTCTTATTTGTCTATTTTCATGTGATCCATTTGACATACCGGAAGAAGGTATTTCTACTCCTACATTGGAGGAAAAAAGCATCAATCAGTTGGTCATCCCATACCAATTTAACTTTGAGATGTATGAAACTATTCAGTGGGATTTTACCGCAGTAGATAATCGGAATCAGCCTCTTAACAATGTGCCTGTTAACATATACAGATATGAAAACGAGGAGAAAAGATTGCTCGCAAGTGGACTCATCAATGAGGAAAAGATATTTGAATTTGAGTATCGTGCCGCCGCGCACCTGGATCATCTACTTATAGAAACTACCTTCCCCGGCCTCCCAAACCAACTGTGGGTCCCCATAGATGCCAAAACTAAAGAAATCACCTTGGGAATTACAGAGGGAGATGAATTACCAACATCTATTCTCAGCACTCCCTCAAAAGAGGCTTATACCCAAACAAAATCCGCTCCGACAACTAATATCGCAGGTTCTACTAATGAGTATACCTTCCATTATATGGGCACCTACAATGGTCAGGGAAAACCGGATTATTTAGAGCCTACCCCTGAAGTGGTAGATCAGTCTATCCTTGACATCATCAATACCGGATTACCAGAAGGACAACCTGTGCCTACCTACAACCCTCAATACATTACTGAAGGAGCTACGACCAATTTGAACTTAATTGAGGATGCAGAAGTATGGGTCAGCTTTGTGCACGAAGGGGCTGGCTATAAAAATTCCTTTGGCTACTATTCCTTTCCTACCAACTCTCCTCCTTCCTCAGTAGATGACATAGACTCGCTTATCATCGCATTCCCTAATGTTTCCTTTCAGGGAAGTGGTGGACAGTTACAAACAGGAGATAAAGTTTCTCTTGGGACATTTGAAGCAGGAACCAGTATAGGATGGTTCCTGGTGCCAGATGCATGGAGTAACAGCAAGAAAATAGTGGAACAGCCAGAGAAGGAGTCGCTTAAACTTTCTACCTCCCAGTTTAATGATTTCACTGCTGCTGACTACAGAAGTCATACCGTCTTACTACTGGATGAACCTGGAGAAAGGCTTATCCTTGGATTTGAAGACATAGACAGGCCAGGAGGAGATAATGACTTCAATGATGCGATCTTCCTGGTTACAATGAATCCTTTTGAAGCAGTAAACACCAACGGAATTGTTCCCCCAACTCAAGGAGGTGAAGGAGGTGATGAACCTGACTATCCTTATGTAACCTATACCCCAGGAGAAGGGAGTTATGGAACCCTGGCTTTTGAAGACTTATGGCCTAATTCAGGAGACTATGATATGAATGACCTGGTAGTAGACTATAACATAGCTGAGTATAGAGCCAGCAATAACAAGGTAGGCAAGATCAAGTGTGAATTTGTGCTTCAGGCTATGGGGGCAGGACTGAAAAATGGTTTCGGTTTCCAACTGGAACTCAATTCTTCCAAAATTAAAAGTGTAACCGGCTATTCTCATAGTGAAAACTACATCACGGTTAATGCCAATGGAACAGAAGCTGGCCAGACAAAGGCTACCATCATAGTTTTTGATAATGGAGATGCCATCATGCCATCGCCAGGAACATTTGTGAATACCGTGCCTACAGAAGCCTACATACAGCCTGACACCATCATAGTAGAAATAGAATTAGAGAATAATGAGGTAGCCAATAATGTGGGATATCCTCCCTACAATCCCTTCCTCATTAAGGGTATGAATAGGGGCTTGGAAGTTCACCTGCCTAATAAGGCGCCCACTGACTTGGCAGACATGAGCATTTTGGGTACAGAAGATGATGATTCCAATCCCGGCAGCGGCAGATATTATAAAACGTCAACACATTTGCCCTGGGCCATAAACCTTCCCTCTTCCTTTGATTATCCGATGGAGAAAGAAGCCGTAAACGTAGCCCATGAGAAATTTTCTACCTGGGCCCAATCTGGAGGGGACTTATTTAACGACTGGTTCCTGGACTTAAGCGGATACAGGAATGAAGGGAGAATTTACCAAAAGGATTAGGTTTGAGATTTGACTCAGAAAGGTAAGCTGGTGGAATATCTGCCAGCTTATTTTTTATGTACTT
>JBCBKZ010000597.1:0-3976 GCA_038520955.1 Bacteroidota bacterium
CTCCTTTCTCTACTACTGATGCACTGACCAAGGGGAGGCCGGATGCATCAGTGATGGTTCCAGAGATAGTTTGCCCAAAAGCAAACTGCACAGAAACCATGAAAGCCAGTAAGTACAATACTTGCTTCATAATAGATTTGGTTAATTCTAACGAGTATTAGTCCTGGGGAAGACAGCTCCCCAATATCAATTAAGAAGAGAAGAATTTGAGAGGGTAATACTAAAATTGAATAGTACATCTATGAGTACTTATTACGCTATTGGACTTAACTGGGAGGAAGTATAGATTTGTGACTCTATAAAGGACAGGATGGATTCTTCTCCAGTATTTGTGAGTTTTAAAACTCAAAGGAGGAATAACATCTGGAATACGATCTTATACCTCTTAGAAGGCTACAGAAGGAACTGCAATGAAAATCATGAAAAGAATGCGATCGCTAGGGATGAAGGGATTGATAGTGGGGATCATCAGTCTGGCTATGAGCTGTCAGTCAGGTGAAAAGGCACGTTTTACCCTTGTGGACGCATCTCATACGGGGGTAGAATTTGTGAATGAGGTTTACGCTAGTGACACACTAAACCTGGCAGATAACACCAACATGTATAATGGGGCTGGAGTGGGGATAGGAGATCTCAATCAGGATGGTCTGCCTGATCTGGTATTAGCTGGAAATTCCGTTCCTACCAAAGTGTATCTAAACCAAGGGAATTTTCAGTTCAAGGATGTTTCTGAAGCTTCAGGATTTACTGCAGGTAGATGGGTTACGGGGATTTCTCTGGTAGACATTAATGAAGATGGCTTGACAGATATTTACCTAAGCTGTTCTATTCTGAATACAGCTGATAAAAGAGCCAATCAGTTATTTCTCCAGAGAGGTAGTAAGGATGGTATCCCCCAATTTGAAGAAGTAGGCGTACAAGCTGGCTTGGCAGATACAGCCTTTACTACCCAGACAGTTTTCTTTGACTATGACATGGATGGAGACCTGGATGCCTATTGCCTTACCAATGCATCTGAGGATTTTCCTCACAATAATCTTAGACCCAAGAAGGAGGATGGAAGTGGTGTCAGTACTGACAGACTGTATAGAAACGAGGGGCTGAATGAAAAAGGAATTCCGCACTTTGTGAATGTAAGCGAGGAGGCAGAAATTCTCATAGAAGGATACGGCCTGGGAATAGCTGTCAGGGACTTTAATAATGATGGCTGGCCTGACATTTATGTGGCAAATGACTTCATTACCAATGATTTGCTTTGGATTAATCAGCAGGATGGGACCTTTCAGGATCAGATCAGTCAATACATTAAGCACACTTCCTACAATGGAATGGGAGTAGACATAGCTGATATCACTAATAATGGAAGAGAAGACATACTGGTCTTAGATATGCTGCCTGAGAATAATGAGGAGTTAAAACTCATGATGACTGAGGGGAACTATGATCGTTATGTGATGTCCACAGAGAGACTTAAGTATGAGCCTCAGTTTGTGAGAAACACCCTTCAGTTGAATATGGGGGATAATAGATATAGTGAGGTGGGGCAGTTAAGTGGGATACATGATACCCACTGGAGTTGGGCACCCCTGATGGTGGACTTTGATAATGATGGCTTGAAGGACATCATGATTACCAATGGCTATCCCAAGAATGTTATAGACCTGGATTACGTCAATTATCTGGGAACTGAAGGAATGTTTGGTACTAAGGAAAGCATTCAGGAAAAACTCACCAAGCAGCTGGAGAAGCTTAACGAAATCAAGCTACCTAACTACTTTTACAAGAACCACGGAAATGCACAGTTTGAAGATGTCAGTGAGGCTTGGGGGTTTACCACAGCTACAGTATCTAATGGAGCTGCTTATGGTGATTTAGATCAGGACGGAGATTTGGATTTGGTGATCCATAACATTAATCAGCCAGTCATGATCTACCAGAATCAGAGTCAGGAGACAGCTCCTCAAAACTATCTTCAAGTGGCTTTCAAGGGAAATCCACCTAATACTTCGGGTATAGGCGCCAGTTTGCAAGTTTGGACTCAAGGTGAACAACAGCTGTATACTCACGTTCCATTCAGAGGATTTCAGTCCAGTATGGAACCCATCGCACACTTCGGACTGGGAAGCTATGAGAAGATAGATAGTTTGCAAGTCATCTGGGCAGATGGGAGTACCCAAATCTTGTATGAGGTAGAGGCTAACCAGAGAATAGTTCTTGAACAAACCGATGCTACTGAAAAGGTAGTACCTGTTGAGAAAGGAGTAAGAGTGTATCAACCTTATCCAGCGGATAAGCTTCCGACATTTACACATACAGAATCTCCTCATGTAGAGTTTTATCAAACTCCACTCATCCCACATCAAATGTCTATGGAAGGACCAGGAATGGCAGTGGGAGATGTAAATGGAGACGGCAAGGAGGATGCCTACCTCAGTGGT
Organism: Bacteroidota bacterium; assembly: GCA_038520955.1. GTDB lineage: Bacteria > Bacteroidota > Bacteroidia > J057 > J057 > JBCBKZ01. The sequence continues at coordinate 2,439 of JBCBKZ010000597.1, forward strand.
GCATCAGGCAGTAATGGAAGCTTCCTGATACAGCAGCCTGATGGCTCATTTGAAGAGAAAGGGATTGATGCACCCAAGCAAATAGAAGAAACTGGCGTATTGCTGTTTGATGCAGATGGAGACAAAGATCTGGATCTATACGTGGTAAGTGGAGGAACAGAGCATATAAAAGGCGTAGCGCTCTATCAAGATAGACTATACAAGAATGATGGTAAGGGTAATTTTGCCTTTGACTCTACTGCATTACCGGATATTAGTTCGAGTGGGAGCTGTGTGATAGCAGAGGATTATGATAGAGATGGAGATTTGGATCTATTTATTGGGGGTAGAGTAGTGCCGGGAGAGTATCCTTATGCACCTCCAAGCTACCTGCTTAGAAATGAAGGAGGAATTTTCAAAGATATAAGCTCGGAAATCCCTCAATTATCTTCTCTTGGCCTGGTAAGTGCTGCTACCTGGACTGACTTTGATGAGGATGGCTGGCAGGACCTGATGGTGGTTGGGGAATGGATGCCCATCACCTTATTCCATAATCAGCAAGGGAAGCTGGAAAAAGCTGGTATTCCTGCTTTTAAGGATACGGAAGGATGGTGGAATAGCATTCTGCCTGTAGATGTAGATAGAGATGGAGACCTGGATTATCTGGTGGGAAATCTAGGCTTGAATAACCCCTATGATGTGTCAGTCGAAGAACCCGTAAAGCTCTTTGCCAAAGATTTTGATGCCAATGGCACCCTGGACCCCATCATGGCTTACCACATACAGGGAGAATTACATATAGCTCATGCTCGTGATGCCATCAATAAGCAAATCGTGAAGATGAAGAAACGCTTTACGAATTATGCCAGTTATGCAGCGGCTTACTTTGACCAGGTTCTCTTACCTCAGGAAAGAAGGGATGCACTGACACTGACAGCTAACACTTTCGCCAGCTGTATCATTATTAATGAAGGCGCTTCTAGTTTTCATATCAAACCCCTCCCTATTGAGGCTCAACTGGCTCCCCTAAATGGGATGTTGTTGGCAGGATTTGATAAACAGGGGAAATCAGCGCTTATCTTGGCAGGGAATGATTACTCGACTCGGGTAGACGTTGGTCCCTATGATGCCATGTTTGGCTTGATGATGGAAACAACTGATAGTGGAGAATTCCTTCCTGTACCTAAACTGAGGTCAGGCATAGATATTCCAGGAGATGCCAGAGGGGTGGTCCAACTCTTTGTAGGAGATCAGCCGGTGGTCATGGCAGGGCAGAATGATGATGAACTGAGAGTCTTTACGCCTACGAATACTGAGAAGGGCTCCATGCTTTGGGAGGCAGAGGCATTAGATCAGTGGGTAATCCTACATTTTGAGAATGATACTAAAGTTAAAAAAGCGCTATCCTACGGAGGAGGATTCCTGTCCCAAAGCTCCCGAAAGATTCTGATTCCAGCTACTGTCAAGAAGTTGGAGGTGAAAAATAGCAGGGGAGAAGTAAGAGAAGTTTTACTTGAGAATTCTCCTTCTTAGCCTAAAGTGCTATAAAATGAATGTAG
>JBCBKZ010000598.1:0-3965 GCA_038520955.1 Bacteroidota bacterium
TGAAAGTCATGGAAGGAGCTATCAGTATTTTCCGCTAATCTCCAAGAGAAAATATCAGCAGAATTTTCTGTCCAACGCTATCAAATCTGTTTTCTCGGGTTCCACCACAGGCTTAATCTCCAGTCTACTTGAAAACAAAGGACTTAGCGAACAGGAATTACAGGCTTTACAGGACATGTTAGATCAGCAATCACCCGACTAATGATTTTCATTCTTACTACCACTTTGCTCTCAGCTTCTTTATGGGCGATTTACCATTTCCTTCTCAGATCTTCCACAGTATTATGGGCGAGGAAGTACTTTCTTTACTTCCTACTGGTCAGCATGACATTTTTGGGGATTTATACCTTGTCCCTGACTGTGCTTCCTGTTCCAGCAACACATACCTATTCTGTATGGGATCAAATCCCAAAAGAAGATTTGATTGAATTTTGTCGTTGTGCGAATCCTACTTATAAGCACAAGATCCTCTATAAATCTCAGGTAGTATTCTCCCTCTACCATAGCTACAGGTGGTGGGTACATCTGGTTTTATGGGCGGGCTTTTGGGTTTGCTTACTGCAATCCTTATATGCCTGCTACAAACTTTTTAAGTTGACAAAACAGCACGGCGGAGATCTTCTGGCCTTCCGTGGAAAGGTCTTCCACCTCATCCAAAAGGAAGAGAAAGACCATGTGGGCGTCTTTAGCTGGAAAAAGTCCTATCTACTTTGGCCAGGATGGATGAAAAGTCTTCCACAAGAACAATTACACGCTATCCTCGCCCACGAAGGATCACATATAGATCAGAAGAATACACATGAACTCATCCTGCTTTCTCTGCTAAAAAGCCTTAGCTGGTTTAACCCCATTTTTTACCTGATCAGGAAAGAACTATGCTTACTAAGTGAGTACCAGGCAGACCAGGAAGGCATTAAAGCTTATGGTAACCCAGTAGGCTATGCAAAATTCATCCTGTCCCTTCAGAAAGAACAAGTAAACGCATTTGTACAGTCTCTGGGAAAACATCCCATAAATCAGCGAATTTGTTTTATCCTCCACAAAACTCAAAAGCCTCAACTGAATACCAGAAGAATCTGGATGGCCTACTTATTTGGGTTGAGCATGCTACTTTCCAGCGGATTTCTGAGTAGGCACTACACCCAGGAGTATCAAAAGTTTGCTCATTTAAGTCAGCAGATAGATAATCAAATTCAGGGCGTAGCGGCTTGTAAGGGCTGTGAGGTAGATATCCAAACATTCAACACACACTTTAAAAGCTCACAGGCTGTGTTTCCAGGTCAATCCAGCCTTTCCATGGAAAAGAAGGATTAAGATGGTTCTCCAGTTGGGTGAGAAACTCTTTGCGGCTGATCATACCAGCCCCCAGGCTTTCCAGATGATCTGTGTGTACCTGACAGTCTATCAGGGCAAATCCTTCTCTTTCAAGCACCTTCACCAGGGTCAGGAACCCGGCCTTGGAGGCATTACTCTTGTGTGAGAACATAGATTCACCAAAAAAGCACTTCCCAAAGGAAACTCCATACAGTCCTCCTACCAGTTCATCATTCTCCCACACTTCTACCGAATGAGCTATTCCTTTCCAGTGAAGCTTAGCATATGAGTTGATCATTTCATCTGTAATCCATGTACCAGCCTGACCTTTTCTTTTGGTTTTTTGGCATTGACGCATCACCTCTCTGAAGGCCTGGTTAATGGTAACCTTAAAGACCTCTTTACGGAGAATCTGCTTCATGCTCTTGGATACCTTCAGATTTCCAGGAAAGAGTACGAAACGTGGGTCAGGAGACCACCAAATGATAGGCTCTCCCGGAGAGTACCAGGGGAAAATACCATTCTTATAAGCTAACAGGAGTCTGTCCGGGTGTAGGTCTCCTCCTATAGCCAGAATACCTTCTTCATTTGCTAGTTCAGGATGGGGGAAAATATGTTCTTCAGTGAGCCAGAATACGGGCATGGGGTTAACCTCTATCTGACTTATTGTTCCAGGGTAGCACCTATTCCTCTTTCTACCAATGCTTCACGCATGGGTTTGAGTTTTTTCTCAGTACCTTTTTTAACTACGTACTTCCCTTTATAATGGATAATCCAGGCGCATTGCTCAGCCTGATCTTGTGTATGTCCACAAATCTCCATGAGTGATACAATGACCCAGTCAAAGGTATTAATGTTGTCATTCCAAACTATCAGCTTATAGGGATCATCACGCAGGCTTTTTTCGAGTACCTGCTCTAATTCACGCGTTACTACCTGATTCCGAAGAATGTTATTCAACATGATTTGCCGATAGTCAATTTTTCATTCTGTATTTTTAAATGATACAGAATATTATCACAACATTACCACAGTATTAGCTAGTGGATAAGAAACGATAAAAATACAAAAATTATTCCCGTATAAGAAATACTAACTAAATTTAGGTGCTATTTATCAGCTAATTAGCGTTACTTTCCACGATAAGAAGATTGGTAAAGTGTTTGAAAAATCTTGAGTCAGCCCTAATAAAGACTTGTATGAGAAAATGTATTTTTTCATTCATTTTTTGTAGCCTCCTGATGTGCCAGCATGCTTTGGGGTGGGGGTTTTGGGCACACCAGCGCATCAACAGATTAGCGGTTTTCACCCTACCTCCGGAGATGATCGTGTTGTACAAGGCACACATTGACTATATTACAGAACATGCGGTAGACCCTGACAAGAGACGCTATGCGGTAGACGGGGAAGCGGAAAGACATTTCATAGACATTGATCATTATGGTAGCATGCCTTTTGACAATGTGCCAAGGGATTGGCAGAAAGCCGTAGAAGTACTCACAAAGGATACCCTTCACGCCTACGGGATCCTCCCTTATCAGCTTCCCAGAAGGGTGTATGACCTAAGAGATGCCTTCATGCAGCAGGACTTAGCCAGAATAGTGAAGGTATCTGCAGAAATAGGCCACTATGTAGGGGATGCACATGTACCGCTTCACACGACGGAAAACTACAATGGCCAACTTACCGGGCAAAAAGGCATTCACGGATTTTGGGAGTCCAGATTACCAGAGCTATTTGGAGAATCTTATAATTTCTTTGTAGGCAGGTCCTACTATATAGAGGATGTTATTCAAGAAGGGTGGTATGCTGTCCTGGAAAGCCATACAGCGCTAGATTCTGTTCTGAGCTTTGAGAAAGAGTTAAATGAGTCCTACTCCCATGACCAGAAATATGGATATGAGTCTCGGAACAACCTGACTATCAGAACCTACTCACGGGGCTATGCCGCTGCCTACCATGATATGCTGGATGGGATGGTGGAAAGGAGAATGCGTAAGGCCATCCTTAGAACAGGCGCATACTGGTATACTGCCTGGAAATTAGCCGGATCTCCTGATCTAAGTGAGATAGCTAAGCAGAAACTGCGTGTGAAACCCCGAAAGTTCAAAAAGAACCTCAACATAGAAGACAGAGAGACATCTGCCATAGGTATGTTAAGAAGAGTAGATACTCGATATCTTTGTCATATTTTCCCTCATCCATCTTATGATCCTGATCCCAGTAAGGATCCTCATCACCTTAGGGTAGTATCCATGATGAAACAAAGAAGAGAGCTGGAGATAATCAACAGGCAGGAAAGGTCTTTTTGGGAAAAATGTATGGATTGGGTGAATTCCTGGGCATAAAAAAAGACCGACAAATTTCTCTGTCGGCCTGAACAGCAATTACAAACCATTAATAATTCCTGGGTACCGGTGGAAAAATTACCGGTGATACTTTTGTACTATGTGTGTTGTTGGATTTGGCGTAACAAGAAGTGGATAAAGCTAGCATACCGATTGCGTTTAGTTTGTGTCTCCTAATTCTGGATAAGTAATTCCTCTTATCTTGAATCAAAAATGACATATTTCTCCTCAGTTTGCGAACTTCTTATTGTACCTATCTTAACGTCCAAAAAGGGTTAGCTTTAGCAATATCTATTACCTCAT
>JBCBKZ010000599.1:0-3953 GCA_038520955.1 Bacteroidota bacterium
GTAACAAAGGTGGGAGGATCAAAAAGAATGACATAAAGTGCCATCAAGACTATCTCTGCTATCATGGCAATAGAAAGGACGAGAATGAACCTATCCAGCTTGGGGAACTTCTCTTTAGAATTTATAAAGGAGCGACCAAAGAACCAGAAAGAGTACATAACCCCGTTAGCAATGATCATCCATAAGGGAAATCTGTACTGATGGACCTCCCCGATGATGAATCCCACTGACATGGCCATGGTCAGGCAGCAGAACAGTACCCAAATGGAGAACCATAGAAACAAGCGTTCTCGCAGATAGATATACTGAAGTATGTGGTAGAGAAAGATGATGAAGGTAACCCCAAGCATAAATAGGTTGAAGCTTTCCCCAAAAGCTAAAGGATCATGGTAAAAAGGTTGCCTTGGGCTTCTGATAGTGGCATTAAAATAGGCGGGGTATCCAAGAGAGTTGCCTTCTATGCGAATGATAAGCTGAATGGTCTGCTTAAGAGGGAGGTCATCCAGCAGAATCTTGTTTAAAAACCAATCATCCTGTACATCTCTTTCCTTTTCAGGGTATTCGACTCCTGTCTTTTTGTGAAATAATAGGCGGTCCCCTTGAAACCCGTATACATCCACCTTTCCGTTGCTTTTGCTCCAAGCGGGAAGCCCACTAAGCTTATCCTCAAAATTGAGGGTCCATCCAGTAAGCTGATCTTCTGTACTTAAGGTTATTCTCCCCCAATAGACCTCTCCAACTTTTAGATAGGGAATGTTTTCATCCTGAATCATATAGTGCAGACCGGGGTCTAAACGTATCAGCTCAGCAGTCAGGGATTTATCTTTATCCAGGATAAACTCAAGATAAGGTTGAAGGTCATGAACAGGATATTGGGTGTCAATATCGTAAAGCTGTTGCCCCTTCAAGCTAAAACAACTCGTGGCTAGCATTAAAGAAATGCAGGTTATTAAGTACCTCATGTCCAGGGAATTCTTTTTGCGACCTTAGGATTAAAATAAGGGATTTCTTGTCCTCCTGCTAATCTGACTTATAATTGAAGATAGGAGGGCAGAAGACTGATTGGTTTCCAAGTTGGCCAGAATACCAATGTGCCATTATCAATTTTGTTTCATCCCCTAACACTTTTGTCGCATGTATAGTCTGGGGCATTAAGTGGGATTGGCTACTTATCTTTTCACTATGCCCATGAATAAAAGTGGGGTGTAGGGATTCTGTAAACAAGCTTAGGTCATATCACCAGCTGCTCATACTCCACATAGCGCTTGAGGATGTCCTGCACATAGTGGTAGGGCTCTTTTCCACGACAATAGCCGTATTTCACTACAGGATCATTGAAGTAGTCCGGTTTGGATTTGAGGAGAATGCAATCTGCTGTGTTACCATCCCAAACGAGGGGATCTTTGCCTAGCTTTTCTGCTAGTCGTTGGGCGTCTTGTACATGACCTGGGCCTGCGTTATAGGAAGCCAGGATAAATTTAATCCTCTCCGTAGAATCAGGAATATGCTCCCATATGCCTTGAAGCTGTTTGAGGTAAGCGGTACCGGCCTTGAGATTTTCTTCCGGAATGTCCAATCGTGTATAGCCGAGCCCTCTGGCAGTGGCGGGCATGACCTGCATAAGGCCTGAGGCACCCACCCATGACTCGCTTTCTACCTCGAAGCGAGATTCCTGGTAAATGAGAGAAGCCAGTAATCGCCAGTCCCAACCCAGCTCCTCTGCATGCAGGCTGATCTGCTCATCAAAGGGAGAGAGTTGGCCTCCGGTGAGGGTAAAGTAGTCGCTGGTCATGCGAGAACGGAACTCCCGCTTATTCTTAAAGTATTTGTTGTAAATGACGTGATAGTCCACAGATTGCTGGGACTGTGCTATCCATTCATTGATGACCCGTCTTAAGTCTGGAGAGCTCTTCCTCACCGCCCAAGCCAGTTGCTGGGTTAGGCTCATGGAGGTTTCTATGTCTATGAGGTCGTAATAGGTCTGATTGATGAGGGCTATGTTCTGGTCTGCTACCGTCAACTCCAGTTCCCCTTCTGCTACCATCCCTATGAGTTCGTCTGTGGTAAGCGAGCCTGGTACCAGCTCTATGTCTATTTCTCCCCCAATTTCATCCATGAGGTTGATCAGTCTGTCATAGTAAGCGGAGCCACCCCTTACTGACACTTTTTGGTGGATGAGGTCGAGAGGAGATCGAATCATCATGTTCTCTATCTCATGCAGTTTCATCTTCCGCCAATTGGTAGGCTTTTTCTGCACCAGTACCTGTTGAGTTCTGTTATGGGTTAGGGTGAAGTCTACTATCTTCTTTCTCGAATTGGTGATGGTCAGTCCATGTGCAATGATGTCTCCTTCGCCCCTTAAGAGCATATTAAACATCTCGTCCATGTCCTTTGCCAGGACGGGTTCCAAATGCACGCCCAGATCTTCTGCCAGCATGTGGATCAACTCGTACTCATAGCCCATGGGCTGGCCTTTGTAAATAAAGTAACTGGTAGAACTGTAAGTGAGGATGGCCTTTAGGGTATCCCGCTCCATAATGCCTGTGTAGTCAAAAATGGTTTCTTCCTGAGGAAGGCTAGCTGAAGCGCTGAGCGTATCTGTGCCTTCAAACAAATCCATAGCGCCTCTAAGGGAGGAAGCACTTTCACTAGCCGTTTGCTGACAAGCCGTGAAAAGGAGTAGCAAAAAAAAGGAAGCGGAGATTGACCACAGGCGACGCATAGGATATGTGATTGAGAAGGTTAAGCAAGGGAGATTTCGAAGAATCACATACTCCAATGTAGAGAAAATTCAATTTCCTAACAAACATCCACACCAGTGGAAAAGCCTCTACAGATAGGCTCATGGCGAGGAAATCCTCACTTAGCTAATATTTTATGCATAAATACTAATAATTATAACATTAATTCCGTATAAACTAATAATATTAGTATATTTACTAATAAACCTAGTCGGACTCATAATTTAATCTGTAGTATGAACTTCTTTGGTCCCAGAAAAAGCAAGTGGGCCCAGCCTGAAGGAAAATTGGTTCCATCCAATCGGAAGCCGGTATTGCGCTTCAAGACCATGGGATGGGTGTTCGTTCTCATGTTCTCTAGTAATTTTTTGACTTACGAATGGACAAATCAAGAAAAGGAAGGGCCTTTTAACACCAGCATTCGATCTGTTTCTAGCATTGAAGCTAAGCCATTGTATTTGATGGAACGGGCTTCTGTATACGTTCAGGATGCCATCTCATTTGAGCAAAAAGTCATGCAGGTATCCCAAAGCCTGGGCATAGCGCCTGAATGGCTGATGGCAGTCATGTGTGCAGAATCCGGTTTTAATCCGGCCAGTAAAGATGTGAGAACCAAGGGGAATGTGGGCTTGATCCAACTCAGTGTGCCATCAGTCAAGAAGCTTAACCGGCGACTGGGAACCAAGCTTTACATGAAGGACATCCAGAAGATGCCTGCTCATTACCAGTTGGATCTTATTCATGAATACCTCAGCATGGTGCAGGAAAAGTATGGAAAGATCAGCAGCCTAACAGATTGTTACCTGGCCATCATTCATCCTAAGGGGATGGGACAGGACTATTGTTATGCCATCAGTTCAGAATGGACAAAAAATTACACCCTATTTAGACAGATGGATGATAACCAGGATGGGATTGTCAGCATAAGTGATGTAGACAGACAGATGCGGAGAGCCTATCCCACCGCATTCTTGATAGACAAAAGTAACTAACAGAAGACCAAACCTATGCAGTATGTAACAGCCAAATCGATCAGCTTACTTCAAGCTGTTAGCAGGACGCTGGCTATTCTCATTCTGGGAATAACCCTTATGTACCTGATAGACTCCAATAAGACCTCAGTGGAATCATTTTCACCTCTGCAGGAAGTGAAGGAGTTGCATTCTTTTCACAATAGCTATGTATACTGTGAAGCCGTAGATGAAAACAGGA
>JBCBKZ010000059.1:0-13798 GCA_038520955.1 Bacteroidota bacterium
CACCCTACAAAAAGAGCAACCAGAATTGATAGAAAGAATCCCGCAATACCAGCTATCCAGCTATTTAGGCGTTAAGCCTGAATCTTTAAGTAGGATCCGAAAAAGACTAGCTGATAAGCGGAACTCTTAAGGTCAGGCTATTTCCTTCCAGGCTTCCATTTTATGGCATCAATGGTGATATAGGCAGTTACCCCCATTTCTATGGCAGAGAAAAGGATATAGTAGGGTGCTGGCTCGCCTACTAACAGACTGGCTCCTTGCGCAACCGTAGCTATTGCCCCACAAATGATCTGCACCCATCGTAGCGTTTTATCATCTTTAATCACTAAAGGCAGAAATACATTAGCCAGGGGAAGTTGCATATAGGCAGCAGCAGCCGTCAAGAAACTTGGGGTGATTTCTAATCCGTTGACTACCCCTGTTTGATATTGATTGAGGAGCTCTGCGTCCATTAGCCCTACTACATCAGCATATAGGTAGTTTAGGGAGGTGAAGGCCCATAGGCCCATGTACTTGAGTCTTCTATTAGTGATCATATTAGTTTGATTATGGGTGGAAAAAGGAAGTGTTAAGAGCGTTTGAGAATTAGGAAGGACTTGTTGGTCCACAAATGAGCTGAGCTGAAGGCTCTTTTCAGGGAGATTTAAGCCGAGTTCTAGTTTTCCATAGCTTGGATCAGGCATCAGAGGGATTCGCCTCAGACTTTTCTCTGCCAGAGGCATTGTATTATTGGTAGCGTATACCCTCAAAGGAGTGCCATTGTCTAACAGCGACAGTGGATCTCCTGGTGGAGGAAGCTGTCCATACAGGAGGAAAGAGGAGGCCATCAAGACAATGGCCAGAAGTAACTTTTTCATTCTTGAATCTTGTTATGTTTACAATGATTCAAAGATTAGGGGAAGTGAAGGGAACTTCATTAACTATGGTTAAGAAGAAGCTCCTAGGCAGAAAATGCAGTACTATCAGGGGAAGTGTTTCCCTTTAACATATGAATACATGAGCAAACCTACCGTAATCGCATTGAGCATTAGCCAAACCCATACTTTCAGCAAGTACAATTGTGATAGCATCAATCTCCTCAAGGGATTAGGCGTAGAGGGAGACGCCCATATGGGTAAAACTGTCAAACACAGATCACGCGTAAGAAGAGACCCCACCCAGTCTAACCTGAGACAGGTACACCTTATCCATTCGGAACTATTTGATGAGTTATCGGATAAAGGTTTCCAGGTAAAGCCAGGCCAAATAGGCGAAAACATCACCACACGTGGAGTAGACCTGCTAGGTTTGCCCCGAGATACCATTCTCAGCATAGGTGCCACCGCCAAAGTTCAGATTACCGGACTTCGAAATCCCTGCACCCAACTAGACGGACTTCAGGAAGGCCTCATGCAAGCTGTCCTGGACAGAGATGAAAATGGAGAGCTGGTTCGTAAGTCTGGTATCATGGGCATAGTCTTGGAAGGAGGAGAAGTAAAGCTGGGAGATGAGATACAGGTAGAATTACCAGAAGGGGAGTTTGTGAAGTTGGAGAGGGTATAAATCCAAAATTGAAAGCCACTAATTCACGAATGAATACTAATTATTATTCGTGAATTCGTGGCTTATGCTATCAACTCATTTGTATCAGTCCGACTTAGATACCCAATCTTCACTTTTACTTAGCATGTCTGTGATCCACTGCTTTACGGTGGTGCCTGCTATGGAATAGCCGAACTGCTTAATGATAAAGGTATGCTCTGCTCCTTCTGCCACTAAACTTTTGAAGCGTTCCGGGTAAGCTTCATTTAGGTCAGCCGTCACTCCCAGGAGGTATTCTTCATGGGGAAGTCCGCAGCTTACTGTTCCCGCTGATATTATCTCTTCTTGCTTAGCACTAATGTATAGTCTCCTATTCCCGAGCAGGTATTAAGGTTATCCAATCCCTCATTCCCATATTCATGCTTTCACTAGAAGGCTTTCTGATTTATAAAGGGAGGCAGTTTGCTCAATCAGTCAGTCAATAGTACAGACGAGCTTTATTGTAAATTGAAATCTCAATTTGAGATTTACAATATTCATGAAGCTTCTCTTCCAAAGAAATCTTTGAATCTGTGGCTGAAACATGCATCCCTTATCCCTAAATTTTCTTCCCCTGATCAAATGATACCTCGGCTTTGATGGCTGAGACGAAAGATTTTTCGTCTCTACATTTTTAGAAACAAAAAACGGGCACCTTTTGGCGCCCGTCCTGTATTCACAATACTCTTACTTGCTTATTTCGCTTCGTCTACTTCTTCGTATTCTACGTCTGTTACGTCCTCGTCAGCTTCGGCTGGAGCTTCTGCTCCGTTGGCAGCAGCGGCTGGATCTCCTTCCTGAGAAGCCTGCTGGGCAGCGTAGATTTCCTGAGAAGCATTCTGCATAGCTGTGTTAATGGCAGCCATGGCAGCATCTATCTTATCAATGTCTTTGGCAGCATGTGCTTCCTTCAACTCAGCCAGGGCACCATTGATGGCATCCTTGTGGTTGTCAGACAGCTTGTCGCCTACATCATTCAGCATTTTTTCTGCTGTGAAGATGGTAGAGTCAGCTGCATTCAGCTTTTCTACTTCTTCTTTCTTGCGAAGGTCCTCAGCCTCATTTTCTTTGGCCTCACGCTTCATGTTCTCGATCTCAGCATCACTCAGACCGGTAGAAGCTTCAATACGGATCTTCTGCTCTTTTCCTGTCGCCTTATCACGGGCACTTACACTCAGGATACCGTTAGCATCTATGTCAAAGGCTACCTCAATCTGAGGGATACCTCTGGGTGCTGGTGGAATTCCGTCCAGGTGGAACTTACCTAAGGTACGGTTATCACCTGCCATAGGTCTTTCTCCCTGAAGTACGTGAATCTCAACTGATGTCTGGCTATCTGCCGCAGTAGAGAAAGTCTCGGACTTCTTGGTAGGGATGGTAGTGTTCGCATCTATCAGGCGAGTCATTACGCCTCCCATGGTTTCGATACCCAGAGAAAGTGGCGTAACGTCCAGTAGAAGAACTCCTTTCACATCACCGGAAAGTACCCCGCCCTGGATAGCGGCGCCTACTGCTACTACCTCATCAGGGTTCACACTTTTGTTAGGCTCACGCTTGAAGAAGTCTTTTACGATCTCCTGTACCTTAGGGATACGAGTAGATCCTCCTACGAGAATCACCTCATCTATTTCTCCTACCTGAAGCTTAGCTGCTTCTATCGCTTCTCTGGTGGGTGTTAGACATCTGTCAAATAGTGTATCTGCTAGCTGCTCAAACTTGGCTTTGGTCAGGGTCTGCTCAAAGTGCTTAGGTCCGTCAGCATCCATAGCCAGGTAAGGCAGGTTAATGTCAGCCTGAGAAGTGGTAGACAGCTCAATCTTGGCAGTCTCAGCCGCTTCTTTCAGACGCTGGAGCGCTTTAGGATCTTTTCTCACATCGACGCCATGCTCCTTCTTAAACTCTTCTGCCATCCAGTCTATGATCACCTGGTCAAAGTTATCACCTCCCAGATGTGTATCACCGTTGGTGGATAATACTTCAAATACACCATCTCCCAGCTCCAGGATAGAGATATCAAAGGTACCTCCACCTAAGTCAAATACAGCTACTTTGACGTTCTTATCCTGCTTATCTAGTCCATAAGCCAAGGCAGCTGCCGTAGGCTCGTTGATGATTCTTTTTACTGTCAGGCCTGCAATCTCACCTGCTTCCTTCGTAGCATTACGCTGTGAGTCATTGAAGTAGGCAGGTACAGTAATTACTGCTTCCTTTACTTCATGTCCCAGGTAATCTTCAGCTGTCTTCTTCATTTTCTGAAGGATCATAGCAGAAATCTCCTGAGGCGTATATGTTCTATCATCTATTTTAGCTACTGCCAATCCATTTCTTCCGCTAGCCATTTCATAAGAAACACCTTCTGTTTCTTTCTTGGATTCAGCGTAAGTCTGACCCATAAATCTTTTGATAGATCTGATGGTCTTCATCGGATTCGCCAGTGCCTGACGTTTTGCTTGCTCACCTACGATTCTCTCACCTTCCTTCGTAAAAGCCACTACCGATGGAGTGGTTCTCTTCCCTTCTGAGTTTATGATTACAGTAGGTTCGTTCCCCTCCATGATGGCTACAGCAGAATTCGTAGTTCCTAAATCTATGCCTATAATCTTACCCATTGTATAAATTATTTACTGTAGAATTATCTATTAAAAATTGTGTTAATAAGGGTTAATCTATGTTGACGTCTTTCACATCCCCATCTTCTTCTTTTTCTTGCTTTTCCAATGGAAAGCGGACTCTCAATAAGCCATTATCAAAGCTGGCTTTGATTTTTTCCAATTTCACATTCTCAGGTAATTCAAAATGCCTGATGAAATCTCCCAGCTTTCTTTCTCTCTGGTAATAGATTCTCTCCTTCTCATCAGAAATAGCCTTATTTCCTTTCACCACTAACTCATCTTCTATTACCTGTATGCTCACTTCCTCTTTCTTTATTCCGGGAAGCTCTATCTCTATCCAGAAATAGCCATCCGATTCATATGCATCAGAGGCAACGTGGAAAGTGCTTCCCATGTAGTCTCCACTCAGGAAGCCATCTACAACATCGTTGACCTTCTGACCAAAGTCTGAAAGGCCGTCTTTAAAGCTTTTAAAGTAATCTTCTGGTTCTTTTCCGGTCATGACTTATCAGTTTGGTACACCTTGTATCAACAATCCTGGTGCCATCCCATGTAGAAAGTCGTTATGACGGAAAATGTGGAAAAATCCTTGCCATTATGACAGATCGTCTGCCAAAACCCTGATTCTGACCCTCACAATTTGTCAGAAATTCAGTCGCCAGTTGAGGGAAGGCAGGAAAGGAAGCTGGTCTACCCGCTCATTGCTGATCCTGTCCAGGTAGAAGACATTCTGCCTGTCATAGAGGTTGATGGCAGAAAGGGTAAGTTCAGAGAGAATGATTCTCCCAAGGGCAAACCTGTAGGTAATAGAGGCATCCAGCCTGTGAAACCAAGGCAGTCTACCCGCATTAAGGTCTTCACTTAATAGAAGGGCCAATTCTCCGGTTTGAGTAAGAATGTCTGTCTGTGTACCATTCTCATCAAAGTTTAGCCTGGGGAAGAACCCTTGTGTCTGTGTAAAAGGGAAGCCTGACCCCAGATTCCAGCGGACATTTACATCCCACCTAGGCTTGGCGTCTCTCTGGGTAGTAACCTTAGCTGAGGACTTATATGCTAATAGCGCATTTATACTATGCCTCCTGTCCCATACGGGCGCGTAAGTCTGAACCGGATCAGTCCGCTCGTTCTTACTCCAGCCATAATTCAGGGTGAGTCCCAGATTCTTTCGCTGAATGTCGGCAGAAACATCTAGTCCATAAGAAAGGCCTGTCTCTGTGATATAAAGCGGATCTTCTTCAAACAGACGTAGCCTGTTGATATTGGTGAGCTGAGTGAAGTCCTTAACCCAGCCTTCCAGCTGTATTTTTACTCCTTGTACGGGCAAGACCTCTACTGCCGCCAATCCATGAACAGCCGTTTGTAAGGTATGATCCTTAATCTGATCTGGTACGGAAGGAGGAGCTGCTATAATCCCCTGGAAGAAATTCACTATGTCTCGGTCAGAGACGGCTGAGATCAAATTCTGAGTGAAGATACCCGTCCCTATGCTCACGCTTACTTTAGGTAGGCTCCACTTCACTCTCAGTCTGGGCTCCAAGGAGAGATGTTGTTGATCATTGAAATAGTGTACCCTGGCAGAGGGTTCTATGACCCACCTTTGCTGGGAGAGGGCATTGTCTTCCTGAGCCAGAAGGACCTTCTTCCACCTGACATAGATAGCGGCTTCAGTATTATTGCTTTGCTGGCTGGTCTGAAGGTTAAAGGAGTTGGTGAAGGCGAAGTCTGTGGTAAAGCCCAAGATATTCACCCCAAATGAAAGCTCATCTACTGAGTTAAGCAGATAGCTTATGTCTAGGCCTCCGTTAAAGCCATTGATCTGGCTGCTACGTGGGAAGGCCTCTGTGGAATTGTCCTGAGATACTTCGTAGTTAGAGAAAGCCAGATTACCTGTGATGATGGCATTGGCTGCAGACGGTAGCAACTGGAAGGTAGCTCCCCCACCTGATGATTCCCACGAAGTGGAAGCAGGTACTTCATAGTTAACTGCATCCTCCTGTGAGAATCCAAAAACTGACAGTTGATTAGCACCATCAGTCAGGGATAGTTTTCCATAGATGTCCGTAAAGTTGAAAGGCACCCCTACTCCATCATTTACATAATCATACAGATCAGGGCTCACCTCATCCATATAGTTTCTTCTGTAAGAAACTAATCCACTCAGACCTGTTCCTTCTCTTTTTCCTTTCACAATTGGGCCTTCAACCAAGGCTGAAGACATAAATGGACCCAGGTTCAAAGTCCCCCCCCACCTTTGTACATCTGGTGTACGGGTTTTGATGTTGAGGACTGAGGATATTCTCCCACCAAACTGTGCCGGGAAAGCTGCAGAATACAAATCCGCAGAACGGATGTAATCTGGATCGAATACGCTAAACAATCCGATAGAATGGAAAGGTCTATACAAGATCATCCCATCCATGTACACCATGTTTTGCACAGGCGTACCTCCACGAATGTATAATTGACCTCCCTGATCTCCTGTAAATACTACTCCAGGAAGGACCTGTAGGTACTGGGCTAAATCTGGTGCGCCTATACTGGGAATGTCTAGTATATCTGAGGGTTCTATTTGGATCTTACCCAGCGTGGCCTGATTCTGATTGATACTGGTCTTTCTATCTGAGACGATTTCTACCACCTCAGTTTCTACCGTTTCTTCTTCCAGGCTGATTCTTAGGGTTGTAGTTTCATTTCTCTTAATGGTAAAAGCTATGTCCTTAGTCTTATATCCGAAGTAAGAAATCCTGACCTTATCTTCTCCTACTGGTAGGTCCAGACTAAAAATCCCGTCTTCGTTAGTGTAGGTACCCTTTTTCTGTTTCTCACTAACCACTACGGCTCCCTGGAGAGGCTCTCCATTTCCGGCAGAAACTCTTCCTCTTACGATTCCCTCCTGGGCGAATCCATTAACTCCCAAGAGAATCATCAGGAGAAAAATGAATCCTCTTTGCAGCTTGGCGGTTTGGCATGAATTATTCTCACGCAAAGGCGCAAAGACACTAAGAACGGGTAGTACTTTCTTATTCATGTCAGTCTAGTAAACGGAAGACAAGGGTTTTGAGAATATGATCATCTCCCATATTGGAAGGATGGAAACCTTTTATGCTGGCATCTGCTTCTTTGATGTGAAGTAGATTTTTCATGACCTGAGGACGGGGGAACTTGGTTTTGGCCATGAGGTAGTCCTTTGCCGCATAGTAGGTAACTCCTAACTGGTTTTTCACCGCATTAGGATCACGTAGCTGGTAGTCCCACACCAAAGAGACATTGTAAAAGAACCTATATAAAGCGCTAATGATCAAAATGGGTGGATTCAGTTTGGTATTCTGAGTGAGTCTATCAATGATCATGTGGCTTTTGCTCTTGTTGCGGGTACTGATAGCCCCTATCAACTCAAACACGTTAAACTCCTTGTCCACATTGATCATCTCATACACAAAGTCTTCCTTAATGGTATCCTGCTTGGTAGCCTTCAGGTAGACCAGAATCTTATTCAGTTCATTTACAATCAGAGGTACATTGGTCCCTAAGTTAGTTACCAAAATTCCTGGGACTTTGGTATCAAACTGTAGGCCTGTCTCATTCAGGTAGCCTGTCAGCCAAGCCAGCACATCTCTGTCATACATCTTCTTCGCGTGGAAGAATACGCCATGCTGCTGGATGTTTTTAATGGCGGCTTTCCCAACCGGAAGGTTCTTTACTTTGCAGGCAAGTGCAAGTACAGTACTAGGTACAGG
This sequence comes from Bacteroidota bacterium, assembly GCA_038520955.1. Taxonomy (GTDB): domain Bacteria; phylum Bacteroidota; class Bacteroidia; order J057; family J057; genus JBCBKZ01. Next base: position 7,910 of record JBCBKZ010000059.1, read on the forward strand.
ATTTTTCCAATAGGCTTCCAGCTTGGCCCAATCACCTTTGGGGATCTTTTGGGCTTCCTTTACCAGGACCAACCTTCTGTTAGCCATGACGGGAAAGGAGCGACAGGTCTGTATGAGTTGTGCCAACTGGAACTCACCGCCATAAAGTAGCGTTTTATTGAAAGCCTCTTCCGCGGGGGTAAGCACATGCTGATCCAGCTCCTTCATCAGACTGTCAATGAAAAAACTCTCTTCCCCTCCCAGAAAATAGAGGGGTTTGATGTCATCCTTACTTATGTCTGACTTGATCTGGTTGAATTCCTTCATCTACCTCAGCGTCTCATTAAAGAAGCCAGTTGTTAGCTCTAATGCTAAGGTAAGTTCTTTTGTGCTTTGCTGAAAGGGGTGTTTTGCCCCAAAAGTATGGCCGGCATTAGGAATCAGTCTGATTCTACACAGGCTAGGCTTTGCGTAAATGTTGATCTGTTCAGCGTCATAGAAGGGAACCGTTTCATCTGACTGTCCGTGGACCACTAGTAGGGGTTTCTCCATGGTTTTGACTGACTCTAGTATATTGAGGGTTTTACGAGCATTCTTCTCTATGTCATTTAGAATAGGGATTCCCATCTTAAATACCTGACCTGTGCGGGAGTTCTTTACTTCTCTATACCCTTTCTCCCGCCACTCCTGTTTGTCTTTCTTGGAATACCTATCAAAGTTGGATACAGCGGCCCATGAAGCGGCAGACTGTACCTCAGAGGAATAGTTAGCGGCCAGAAGCGCTATCCCTCCTCCTCTGCTGTGTCCCCAAATTCCGATTTTACTTCTCAGGTCTTTCCCAAAGAAGTTGGTGTGTTGGGCGAGGTGGATAATTTCCAGGGTTTCCTCCAGTTCCAGGGTAAAGGTATTCTGCTCAAAGAGTTGGGGCTCCGTAAAATCTTGCAAGTTTTCTCCTATGCCGTTGTGAGAAAAGTTAAAGGTGATTAAGCTAATACCATTCTCCGCCAAAAATTCTCCTGCGTAGGGGACAAATCCCCAATCTTTAAATCCCTTGAATCCATGGACGTAAATGACACAGGGTTGTTCTCCAAATTTATCTGCTCCGTAAAGGGTAATGGGGATGTGATTTCCCTGGGTAGTGGTGTACGAAAAATCCTTCTTCATAAATGGGTATAACTTTCTTCAGATGTGTGCTTGTCCAAACTATTCTACAGATTTTCTGAAACCGTTCCTGCCTCTCAGCGGCACAAATTTAAAGGAATGCAGGATTTCCTGCTGAAATTCATCCCTGGATTTTCGGTTGACCAGATACATCTGTTGGCTATGTAACGTTCCTACAGGCAGAATCATTTTCCCACCTACCTCTAATTGTTGTTTCAACTGTGGAGGAACTATGGGGCAAGCCGCTGTTACAATGATCCTTTGGTAAGGTTGTGAAGGGCTCCACCCCATGGACCCATCACCCAGTTTTAACATAACAGAATAATGTAAATCCCCGAGCGTATTTTTGGCACGCTTATGTAATGAGCTGATGATCTCCACACTGGTTACCCGCATGCCCATACAAGCCAGAATAGCAGCCTGATATCCGGAACCTGTCCCTACTTCCAGCAACTTCATGCCAGACTTAAGTTTCAGCATCTGGGTTTGGTAGGCTACCGTAAAGGGCTGACTGATGGTCTGCCCCTCATTTATGGGCAGGGCCTTATCCTCATACGCTTGATCCTGAAAAGCAGAATCAATAAAAAGATGCCGGGGAACCTTACGCATGGCCTCTAAGACTTTTTGGTCAGATATGCCTTTCTCGGCCAGTTTATCCACCATTTTTTCGCGAAGGCCCTTATGCTTAAATGTATCCAGCAATTCCTAATAGTTAGCTAATAATGATTAAGCCCCTAAGCTAACACTTTTTGTGTCTTGCTTCCAACATAGAAAAGACAGAAGTTGGTCTAACAATTTTTTCATTTTGTGGTTATTTCAGACATCTTATTTCACATGTGGATAAGGGAGTTTGAACTAACATTTATTGGAAGTAATTTTGGTTTTTATCGCTGAAGAATAGCATTTATGGCGCCTACAAACAGAACATTTTCCGACAGACACATCGGCATCCAGCAGCAGGAAGTAGCAGAGATGCTTTCTACCATAGGAGTAGAAAGTTTGGACCAGCTGATAGAGGAAACTATTCCTGCCAACATTCGCATTTCTGACTGGATTCATCAAGAAGAGGCCCTGTCTGAACATGAGATGCTGGAGTACCTGAATAAGGTATCTGAAGAGAATGTTCTAACAAAGAATTACATAGGACTGGGGTACCATCCCACCCTTACGCCTTCAGTTATTCAGAGAAACATTTTTGAGAACCCGGGCTGGTATACCCAGTATACGCCCTATCAGTCAGAGATTTCTCAAGGGAGATTGGAAGCCCTTCTGAACTACCAAACCATGGTCAGTGATCTGACAGGCCTTCCCATAGCCAATGCTTCTCTTCTGGATGAAGCTACCGCAGCAGCTGAGGCCATGAGCATGCTGTATGGCGTAAAGCGTAAAAAGGACAGAAAAAGCCAGGCTGACACCATCATTGTCTCTTCCGCCTGCCTTCCCCAAACCCTTTCTGTTTTACAAACCAGAGCAGAAGGCCTGGATATAAAGATAGTCGTTAGTGATCTGGATGAGATAGAGTTGACAAACGAGGTATTTGCTGTTCTAGTCCAGTATCCGGATGTAGACGGAGTTATCCACAATTTCCAGCAATTAAGTGATCAGGTTCATGCCAACGGAAGTTACCTGATAGTAGCTGCCGACATTCTGAGCCTTACGCTCTTAAAAGCACCCGGAGAATTTGGGGCAGATGTAGCGGTAGGATCTACTCAGAGGTTTGGGATTCCCCTTGGATTCGGAGGACCACATGCCGCCTTTTTTGCTACCAAGGAAGAGTACCTGAGACAAGTGCCGGGGAGAATCATTGGGATGTCTGTAGATGCCGCTGGAAAACCGGCCCTCAGAATGGCGCTCCAAACCAGAGAGCAGCACATCAGAAGAGACAAAGCTACCAGCAACATATGTACAGCTCAGGCATTGCTGGCCATCATGTCTGGCATGTATGCGGTGTACCATGGGCCTTCAGGTGTTAAAGCTATAGCAGAGAAAGTCCATAGTTACGCTACTGAGTTAGCCTATCAATTGGAGAAGGCAGGATATACACTTACCTCAAAGAATTTCTTCGACACTTTGTTTGTAGAAGTAGAGGATCAGGAACTTCTCCAACAGCTTAAGGAAACGGCCTATCATCACCGCTTTACCTTCAGGTTTACAGATAAAGGAGTCGGAATCTCGGTCCATGAAGCCAGTACCAGAGAAGAGCTTAATGAACTGGCCGAGTTATTTGCCAGAGTCAATAAGACCACCCTGACTCCACTTAATGGACATGCCAATAATCTTCCTTCAGGTATAGAGAAAGAGGTAAAGCGAACATCTGATTTCTTAACTCACCCTGTATTCAATAGTTATCATTCTGAGACTGCCATGATGCGTTACATCAAGTCTCTGGAGAATAAAGATCTTTCTCTGAATACAGCTATGATCCCACTGGGGAGCTGTACCATGAAACTGAATGCAGCTACCCAGCTAATTCCGCTTAGTTGGAAGAAGTTTGCGCAGATCCATCCATTTGCTCCTCAGGAGTTTAGCAGAGGGTATCAGAAAATCATCTCAAATTTAGGTACATACCTATGTGAGATCACAGAATTTGCCGGAGTTTCTTTCCAGCCTAACTCAGGTGCCCAGGGAGAGTTTGCCGGACTCATGGTCATCAAAGCATATCATGATCACCACCAGCAATCACACAGGAACATAGCGCTTATTCCTTCTTCTGCCCACGGGACTAATCCCGCCAGTGCAGTTATGGCAGGCATGAAGGTAGTAGTAGTCAAATGTGATGAGGACGGTAATATTGACCTGGAAGACCTAACAGCCAAGGTAGAAACTCATAAGGAAAGCCTTTCCTGCCTCATGATCACCTACCCTTCCACGCATGGTGTATTTGAAGAAACCATCGTAGAAATATGTGAGCTGATCCATGATAATGGCGGTTTGGTTTATATGGATGGCGCCAATATGAATGCCCAGGTAGGACTAACCAGTCCGGGAAGAATAGGGGCAGATGTGTGCCACCTGAATCTTCACAAGACCTTTGCTATTCCTCATGGTGGTGGCGGACCCGGTATGGGCCCTATTTGTGTGAATGAGAAGTTACTCCCGTTTCTTCCGAATCACCCATTGGATGAAAACCCAACACCATACGGAATCCATGCCATCTCAGCTACTCCTTACGGAAGTGCCAGTATTCTCATTATTTCTTTGGCTTACATTAAAATGCTGGGCGCAACAGGTCTGAGAGAAGCTACTGAATATGCCATTCTCAATGCTAACTACATGAAAAGCAGGCTGGAAGGAGCATATGACATTCTTTTCAAGGGCAAGCACGGACACGTAGCTCATGAGTTCATTATGGACTTGAGAGCCTTTAAGCAGCAAGCAGGACTAGAGGTGGATGACATTACCAAAAGACTGATAGATTATGGCTTCCATGCTCCTACTGTTTCCTGGCCAGTAGCAGGTACCATCATGGTAGAGCCTACTGAAAGTGAGCCTAAGTCAGAACTTGACAGGTTTTGTGATGCCATGCTGTCTATTCGTAAGGAAATAGAAGAAGTGCAAAGTGGTGCCGCAGATAAGGAAGACAATGTGCTGAAACATTCTCCACACACCATGGAGGTGATTACATCAGATAAGTGGGAACATGCCTACTCTCGAGAAAAAGCAGCCTTCCCTATGGTAAGTCTGAAAGCGCAGAAGTTTTGGCCGGCAGTAGCCAGGGTCAACAATACTTTTGGAGACAGAAATGTAGTTTGTACCTGTCCTCCCATAGAAGCCTACGTTGAAACCCAGGAAGGCTAATGCCAGTCGTGGATGATGGAGAGGCCGGTTTGAATCAGTTTGTCCACTTCTTCCGCAGGATTATCTGCGAAGTTTCCTGTTCGTCTGTTGGCTAGCACAGCAGATAAGGACCCTGCCTGATGTCCCAGTAGTTCAGCCATGCCCAGTATGCCTGCGGTTTCCATTTCCATGTTTAGAACCCTTAGGTCTCTAAAGGAAAAGGAAGCAATGTGCCTTAGAAACTCAGGCACTTTCAAACTAGTCCTTCCGGTAGCCCTGGCCTGCGGTCCATAAAATCCGGGAGCTGTGTAAGTAATACCTCCGAGGACAAAAGGGTACTTTTCCTGAATCAGGTTCCAAATAGAGGAATCACATATGGCCCCATAAAAGGAGAAGGGCAACTTGGATAAATCTGGATTAAACTTATTAATCTCATCTTCCAGGGTTTCTCTTAAGGGATAGGAAGGTCGCTGGTAGAATGATAATAAATTGTCTCCTCCTAAAGCGAAGCGGGAAAACACCTGGGAGCCCACAGGTACATCCGTTTGTATAGATCCGCAGGTTCCAAAACGGAGAATTTTTGCACTTACTTTCTCCTCCTTATAGGTTCGTTCTCCCTCTTTCAGGTTCCAGGCCATATCCAGTTCGTGCAACACTATGTCTATGTTGTCAGTCCCTATTCCAGTAGATACAATGGACATAGATTGGCCTTTAAAAGTGCCTGTGCAGATCCTAAACTCACGTTTTTGAGATTCAAAACGGATAGCATCAAAGTGTTCTTTCACTTTGTCTACTCTTGCAGGGTCTCCTACCAGGATCACTTTCTCCGCCACATCAGCTGATGAAATATTTAGATGGTACACTTTACCAGATGGAGAAACAATGATTTCTGAGGCGTTCATAGTGTCACTTTAAGCTTTAATCCACGTCAAAAGGTACACAGGAAGGCAACATTTTCATATTACAATGGGT
>JBCBKZ010000005.1:0-25770 GCA_038520955.1 Bacteroidota bacterium
GATACATTTATTCGCAAGTTTACGCCTTTACCTGGGGTAGATAAGCAACAAGAGCAGGATCCGTACATCTTAAGATTAAATAATGGTTCATTAGGGGGAAAGGCTTTGAATGGGGCTTCATACTATGGTATAAGTACCATTTATGATCCTGAAAAGGATACACGTATGAAAGGACGTCGTAAAAAAATCCTAAGGAGAAGAATGAAGAAAAATTTTCATGATGCCGTAAGTGATGGAATTAACCCAACAGGAAGTGCGCTTGGTTTCTACAGAGGGTATCCCGCAGGTAACGGATTTCCAATACTTGAGGCTAATCGAGACCTAGTAACCTCAGATCCAAGGGTACATCATGTAAATTACTTCCAAAGCGTCGAAGTATTGCAGAAAGTGGCATTTTGGTTGACGGGCTTAAAACTGCAAAATGATGAGAATGGTAGTATTGTGGCTTGATTTTTTATTTACTACTGAGTTTCTTCTATACCTGCCTTATTCCAATCTGCTTGGATTTATTACATATAGATTCTCTTGTCGAAACATTGTTCCCTAAGTAAGCTTACAAGAACCCTGAAGGAAAACTTTTTGAGTGAAGAACACAATCTGTAAATTGACCCCTCACTCGTTTAGGATTTATTACTTACTACTATCATATGTCGCTCAACGTTTTAAAAGAATCTTTTGAACTCCCTTGCGGGGTCTCAGTCAAAAACCGTATTGCCAAGTCAGCTCTTAGTGAGGGCATAGCTGAACCCAATGGTCGGCCATCAGAGGCCCTCTTCAATTTGTATGAAAGATGGGGAAAAGGAGGCGCTGGTATCCTCTTCACGGGCAATGTCATGGTGGATAAAGATCACCTGGTAAATGCCAATGTGATGATTGCGGAGAATGATGAATTCCTCGATAGCTATGCTACCCTGGCGGAGAAAGCTCAGGCACACGGAACACACTTGTGGATGCAGATAAACCATCCCGGCAGGCAATCTCCTTCCTATCTGGACAAGGCGCCAGTAAGTGCCTCCAATGTAGGTATGCCTTCCAAACTTTACCTTCAGCCAAGACCATTAGAAGAAGACGAGATCCTGGACCTCATAGAACGATATGGGAATGCGGCTCTATTAGCCAAAAAAGCCGGAATGAAGGGTGCGCAAATACATGGTGCTCATGGATACCTGGTCAGTCAGTTTCTTTCTCCTTTAACCAACCTGAGAACAGACAAGTGGGGTGGATCATTAGAAAATAGAGCCAGATTTGTGCTGGAGATCTACAGAAGTATGCGCAAAAAATGTGGACCTGATTTCCCCCTGGGGATAAAGATCAATTCCGCTGACTTCCAGCGTGGCGCTTTTACAGAAGAGGAATCTATGGAAGTGATCAGTATGTTGGATGCGGAAGGCATGGACCTCATTGAAGTATCAGGAGGAACCTATGAAAGAGCCGCTATGGTAGGCACTATGCAGAAGGAAAGTACTAAGCAGCGAGAAGCCTACTTCATGGACTTCATCGTGAAAGTACGCCAGCAGATCAAAAGCCCGCTAATGCTGACAGGAGGCTTTAGAACGGCTGAAACTATGGCTAATGCAGTGGCGGGTGGAGAACTGGACTTTGTAGGTATGGGAAGACCTTTCTGTTTATATCCAAACCTGGGCAATGAGTTACTAGATGGAACCCGAACAGAATTCAGTGTACCTCCCCTTCAAACAGGTGTGCCGAAAATCGACATGTCAGGCATGCTGCAGACACCATGGCATCAGTTCCAACTCGTACGCTTGGGAAAGGGCATGGAACCAGATCCTGATATGGATCTATGGATGGTCTATGAGAAGATAACGGGACAGAAAAGACCAACAGCACAGTAGAATATATGTGGGGGGTGGATTTATCCGTCCTTTCTTCTTTCTGATCTTAGTACCACCAGTAGATTCGTTAATGAGCCCACCATTTGAATGGTGGGAAACCAGATGCGATGCATCGCGTCTTTACGTAGACGCAGAAAGGGATGATATTTTTGGAAACAATCTGATGGTGAATGGAGTACATACATTAGATCATTCCTGGCTAACAAACCTATGCGCACAACTATCATCTTTTGCTTACTGCTTCTGGCAGGATTCCCACTCCTTACCGCCCAGGTTCTCTCTGTAGAGGACTTCACCCTTAGAGGAGACGCTTATATCCCGGAAGGAGATTGTATCCGTCTGACGGAAGCCTACGATTATGGCTCCGGTTCTATGTGGTATAGATACCCCTTGAGTTTGGCTGAACCATTTACACTTTCCCTGAATGTGATGGTAGGCTGTCAGGATACCGTAGGGGCAGATGGAATCGTTTTTGTGATGACGGGTCGCGCCAATCAGCTTGGCTATATGGGAGAAGGGATGGGCTTTGCCGGCTTGGTTCCCTCTGTAGGCATTGAACTGGATACCTGGAGAAATTACCATTTGGGGGATCCAGCTGAAGATCACGTAGCCATCATGTTTAATGGAAGAGTCGGCCACTATAAGGATTTTGCCGTTCCCTCCCCCATCAAGAACATAGAAGACTGTAGCATACACGTCCTCTCTGTTATCTGGAACCCCAGAGCCAATAAACTCTCAGTGAACATAGATAATGAGGAGATCACCTCCACCAATGTAGATCTCATCAAGAACGTATTTGGAGGACTGGATCAGGTCTACTGGGGCGTTACTGCCGCTACGGGCAGATACAACAATGTACATGAAGTCTGCTTCCCAAGACTGAGTTTTTATAGCCCGGAAAGTGAAGATTTCTTAGATGAAATTGTAGAAGGGAATTAGGCTTTACGTCCCTCCTTCCTCATACTAGAAACTTTGCGCCTTAGCGATTTTGCGTGAATTCTTTTCGCACGCCAAGACACGAAGTCGCAAAGGAGTTGCGCTAGGGTTATAGCTATTTCTTTCTACTTTTATGATACTTAACACCTTTGCGTGATATATCATACAATCCCCTCTAATGAAAAGCAATTTCAACCCCCTCAAAGCAAGCCTTAAGAAAGGCGAAAAACGCTATGGCATCTGGCATGGGATTCCACACACCTACGCCGCTGAGATCTGTGCTGGCTCCGGCTTCGATTGGGTATGCATAGATGGAGAACATGGCCCTTTTACGCCAGACCAGATGCTTCATCATCTACAAGCCATTGAACCTCACGAGGCAACTACCATGGTCCGCGTTCCATCAGGTGATGCTTCTTTGATCAAAAGAGTCCTGGACTTTGGCGCTCAAAACATTGTGGTTCCCATGGTAGAAAGTGCGGAGCAGGCAGAGAGAATAGTAAGATCCATGAAGTACCCACCTGAAGGCTTTCGGGGTGTAGGCGGTGGCATAGCCAGGGGTGCTCAGTGGAATCGTATAGAGAATTACCTACACAAGGCTAACGACCAAATTTGTAGCATTCTCCAAATAGAATCGGTTAAGGGTGTGGAAGCACTGGATGATATCCTGAAAATAGAAGGTGTAGATGTGCTATTTATGGGACCCGCAGACCTGGCAGCTTCCATGGGCTATTTGGGAAATGCATCGCACCCAAAAGTAGTAGAGACTACCATAAACTGCATCCAGAAAATAGTAGCCGCAGGTAAAATTGCTGGCTTCCTTTCCACTTACCCGGATTCCATACAGTCCTATACAGAAGCAGGTGCCACCATGATAGGTGTGGCCGTAGATACAGACATTCTTAAAGAAGGGACGGAGGAATTGGCTAGTAGATATAAGGCGCATTCTTAAAAGGGAGCTGGATATTACCCTGCCCTTCTTACTAACGCCACCCAGTCCTTATCTCCCGGTGGAAGCCCAATGTCCTGAATGCCTCCTCCTGAAATCTGAGAAACGGAGCCTGTTTGTAAGTCCGCTTTCGTTCTTGGATTAAGCCACAGTACTTCAAAGTTATCAGCTGATTCGCCTAGGTCTAGTTGGTAAGGCGGTTTCGCGCCTATGGGTTGATAAATGACATAAGTATCTCCTGGCTTGGCATAACAGTACCTGCCTTCAAGCTGAATCAGTTCATTATGATTCTCCATTTCCCAGTAGGCGAGTTCGCTTTGGAAGAATTCCTTAGCTATGTCCGTTTGCTTCCACATATTCTCTCTGCTACGCCAGTCTTCACAGGTGAGGTCGTTATGGTCGTACTGGGCACCGAAGTACCATTCTACCCCGGAAACGCCTGCCAACAGGGATCCCCAAAGCACTTCAGCCCTGATGGTATCATGATCTGGATTCACATCATCTGGCATGACCCCTTTATACCAATATCCGATTTCATCCATCCCTATCATCCAGGGATGGCCTGCGGCTTCCGATCTGTCTCTCCACTCCATGATTTCTTTGTGAACCCTCCCTCTATCATCTACCTGCATAGATAAACCGTCCAGGGGCTTGAAACCCAAAAGATCGGCAAGTACAGGCTCTTTACTCCCAATGAAGGAATGAGTGTGTAACACAATGGGATGATCATAGGGATCATGAGTATCCAACCATAAGGTCATAGCTTTCCGCTGCTCGGTATTTTGCCCATGAGGGGAGAAGCTTGCTGGTCCATTCTCTTCCCCCAGGTTCCATTTGAGAGCATTGTGATGTCCAAATCTGGCAATCAGTTCTCTGTAAAATATCTTTCTTTCGGGACCTGTATCCCCATCATCCAACAGTTTTTCATTCTCTGTTTCCTGCGTAACTACATGCAGCATAAGGCCCAATTCCTCCATATGATTGAAGACCACCTCCCATTGGTCCAGCTTGCTACAATCAAAGCGGTATCGCTCAGTTTCGCTGGTATAAGGCCATACATCTTTCCCATCCCCTTCTATGTTCATGACCAGGAAGTAGACTGAGTTCATCCCCTCCCCTGCCAGGTAATTGAGTGCGCCTATGATGCCCTTCCCTTTATCGCCTTGCCAGAGGGGATCTCCTTCCTTCCAGTCAGCTACATGTGTTTCATACTTGTGCAAGTATTCGCTTGGGGCATTCTCTCCTTCTCGGGCCTTGGCATTGTATCTATAGGTCCCATCGAATTCGTGATAAGCCAGGAAATTCTCCGGGCTGTCAGCACCCGCTTTGAGGAAGTATTCTCCAGAACCTGCAAAACGATAGTACCTGTTGTTCTCATCCAGTTCCAATCTGCCCGAAGCTCTAAAATCTCTGCCGGTCTTGTCGCTCTCTGCTATTTGGAGCGTTCCTCCTTTTCCATCCAACTCCAAGCCTACTCCAGCGGCAGGCTCATCGCTTACGGCTATCCCCTCCCCTTTTCTAAAGGAGACGGTATAGGTCCATGTACCCGGATTATCTGGCGTAAAGTGTACCCGCCACTTATTGCCGCTGCTAGCACTACTCTCCCCTGCATTTCCGTCTGCCGCATAATAGCCAGGGATCTGATAGGTTTTGTCCCCTTGTTGGAAATCTACCATGAGTCGGTAATTCAAGAAGGGATTATCATCGGCCGCCTCATCTAGTTCTGGCCCATCAAAGGTGAGAGTTACTGCATGCCACTGTTTGAGTTCTCCACTCACTTCTCCCGGAGTAGGAGGTTGACAGGAAATGGTAACTAATAGAAGGATAAGTACGGGAAACTGGGAAATCTTCATAGCAAAGGGATGATGTTTCTTATGAAGAGAAGATATGGTCTCCTTAATACCTTTCTTTGGCTAAATCGGATTCGGGAAACTAATAAGCTTGAATCAAGACGGACACTGAGGTTCTCGAACTGTCATATTGCCCCATTAAGCTTTGTCGTTTCGAGAGCCTTGGTTGCTGAGCTTGTCGAAGTACAACGACCTTTTTGGGGTCCCAATTTTCTACCTTGCATTACTTTGTGACTTAGCGGCTTTGCGTGGTTTTTTCGAACGCCAAGACGCGAAGTCGCTAAGAACACTATAACTTGGTAGACACATAAAAAAGTGCGAATCCCACCAAAAAGGTTAAACCTATATACGACAGAATGATCATCCAACGCGAAGGTTTATGGCTCTCCGGAACTCTGGAACTCTGAATGGCCTTCAAGTTGAAGTATGCTATGAAGGGACTCACCAAAAAGGAGATAATGGTTACCACGTCCAGCAACTTAACCATGCCTGCAGCTGAGAAGTAAAACAGGAGGAAAGCCCCCAGGCCCAGAGTGATCACAGTGATTCTATAGCTTTTTTGGAGAAAGCCCATTTGTTCTTCATTCTGTTCTGTGTGCTCATATTTTAGTACTCTCAGGCCTCCTACAAAGCATCTAGGGAAGGCATCCAGAATGGTTAAGAGGGTGCCGTAAATAGTCCCAAAGGCAGCAATGGCGACCACATAGTAGGACCATTGACCCAGGTTGGTGGTGAAAACATTCAGAAGCTGCTGGGTGAACTGGGTGGCATTGCCAGTGAGAAGCTTTCCCGATCCATAGACCGTAAATGCGCCTATCACCAGAAACATAAGGCCCAGAACGGTAGAGAGAACATATCCAATGTTGTAGTCTGTCAGTGTCTCCTTTAACTTGGGGTAATAGCCTGTGCTTTTCGTCTTCTCTACATTCCAGATGCTGTTCATAGTAGATACTTCCATACCTGTAGGCATCCAGCCTATCAAACCTATTAGCAGACCCAATCCTGCAGCATCCAGTAAGTCAGGTGCCTGAAAATCAACAGAGGGCGTTATCGGACCTTTGATCAAGACAGCCCCAAATGCTACACAAACCGTTACCAATAGGATTATGGAGATGATTTTGATGATGCCATCTAGTCCAGCATAGCCACCTACCAATAAAAGCATTGTAGATATTACCAGGATAATGCCTGATAGCATGGGGACAGAGATAACGCCTGATAAGCCTAGTAAGGTACTTAGTAAGCCCGCACTAACAGCCGCAGTAGCTGCATTTACGGCGAACATGCTGATAAGAATGATCAGCAGAAAGAGATAAACCGCCCACTTCCCCTGTTCTCTATATCCTGTTAGCAGACTGAAGCCGGTAGCATTGGCGTATCGTGGTCCAAATTCGTAGAAGGGGTATTTCAGTACGTGTGCGAACAGTATGACCCAGAAGTAGATCATTCCATAGTGAGCCCCAGCTCTGGTAGCCAGCACCAGGTGGGAGGTGCCTATGCATGTACTGGCAAATAACAGACCCGGTCCCAGTGTTTTTAGCAATTGTTTCTTATCAAGGCTCATATGCTAGTCGATCAGGTAATCATAAGAAGAGGGAGGTCCAGCCAGTAAATGGAAGGTACGTTTCTTCACCCCAAGGTGGAGGGTGTCCTTTTGATAGGTTTTATATGCCTCCACATTGTCAAAGCGGATCTGCATCATGAAAGGATATTCGTTTAGGGAACGTTCATCCCCTACTTCTTCAAATTCTCCCAAAGAAAGGTCTCTTACTTCTTCAATAGATGCCAGCTTATTCAGTTCGTCAGACAGAAACTGTATATCTGCCTCAGGCTTGAGCTTAAATAATACCAGATGAATAAGTTGGCTCTGAGAAGGCAAGTGTGATTCCAGTTGTGCAATTTCCAGCCTGGCTTCAGCTAGTGCCAATTCTGATTCGGCTAATTTGATCTCCATTTCGGAATTAGTACAGGCCAGGAGCAAGAAGGTAAGGCAGACCAATAGATATCTCATGTGAAGTAGTAGTTTGTCATTTGCTAAGGCAAGGTACATACTTATTGTCATTCCTCCATTTACCTACATGACTCCCGACTATTTTGTACATTAGGTAGACTAAACGATATCACTCAATTCAAACCCTCATGAAAATGACTCACAGATTACTGTTACTACTATTCATATGTTGTTTCTCCACTACCCTCCTCAGGGCCCAGTCTGGAGATGCTGTATGGGCAGAACTAGATGACATAGCCATAGTGGAAGAAAAAGTTATGGTTCCTATGAGAGACGGCGTAAGGCTAGCTACAGATATTTATAGGCCAAAAACGGATCAGCCAGTCCCCATTATTTTCTCAAGAACCCCTTACAATTTTAATATCTGGCAGGAGGGGAAGAAGACCTCTCGTACTGCCCAGCGTGCTCTGGCTGCCGTAAAGAAAGGCTATGCCTATGTAGTGCAGAATGAACGTGGAAGATACTTTTCAGAGGGAGAGTGGGATATACTCGGAGTGCCCCTTACAGATGGCTATGACGCGTTCACCTGGATGAAGGATCAGGCATGGTCTAATGGAAGAATAGGAACTTTCGGTTGCTCCTCCACTGCAGAATGGCAAATGGCTGTAGCGGCACTTGATCACCCGGCCCACTTTGCCATGGTCCCTCAGGGATACGGAGCGGGCGTAGGTCGTGTAGGCGATTACTACGAGCAAGGAAACTGGTATAGAGGAGGCGCTCAGCAGATGTTATTTACCTCTTGGCTATATGGCGTAGAGCATGATAAGTACAAGCCTCGTATTCCTGCAGGAGCCAGCCAGGAAGACCTGATTCGCATTTCTCGTTTCTACGACCTGGCACCTGACAATCCTCCAGTAGATATGAGTGAAGCGCTTTCTCACTTACCTGTTACGGACATTCTTAAGAACATCAACGGTAAATCTGAAATCTACGATAAGATGATTCTCCGTAAGCCAAATGATCCTGACTGGTATAAGGGCGGACTATATCATGATGACATGGGCTTTGGGGTACCCTCCTTCTGGTTCTGTTCCTGGTATGATGTATCCATCAGCCCTAACCTGGCCCTTTTTAATCACGTGAGAAATAACATAGAAGATCCAGAAGTAGCGGATAACCAGTATTTAGTGATTGCTCCTACACTACACTGTAGGTATACGCGTGCTACTGAGAATACGATTGTGGGAGAAAGAAGCGTGGGAGATGCCCGACTCAACTATGATGAACAGATCTATGCCTGGTTTGATATGTGGCTAAAAGGAGAAAAGAATGACTTCAAGGAGAAAACGCCAAGGGTGCAGTACTACACCATGGGCTCCAACAAATGGCAGCAGGCAGAACAATGGCCACCAGCCAGAGCGGAAATGGTTACCTTCTACCTCAGCAGTGAAGAAGGGGCTAATAGCTTGTATGGAGATGGAAAGCTATCTCTCAATGAGCCTGAGAAGAAAGGAAGCGAATCTGACGGATTTGCTTATGATCCCATGAATCCGGTGAAATCCTATGGAGGAAATGTATGCTGTACCGGTAATGCCGTAAAAGGAGGTGCCTATGACCAGCAACAAATGGAGACTCGTAATGACATTCTGGTGTATACTTCTGATGTGCTGGAAGAAGGAATAGAGGTAAGTGGGTTTATAGAAACCACCCTCTATGTGGGTTCTGATGCCAAGGACACGGACTTCACCATCAAGCTGATAGATGTGTATCCAGACGGACGTGCCTACAACCTGGATGAAACCATTCAGCGTGCTAAATTCCGTGAAGGCTATGATAAGGAAGTATTCATGGAAGAAGGAGAGGTATACAAACTGGATATGACGCCCCTTTCTACCTCTAACTACTTTGAGAAAGGACACAGAATCAGAATAGAAGTGTCTAGCAGTAACTTCCCGCGCTTCACCAGAAATCTGAATACAGGGGGTAACAACTTTGATGAATCTGAAGCTGTGGTAGCCCATAATAAGGTCTTCCACAGTCCTAAGTATCCTTCTCAGATCAAACTTCCTATTGTTAGCAAGGAAATGTAAGCTGAGAGGAATATAGCTTAACATACTGATGCCACAGATTCACAGATGATTTTGAATTAATCTGTGAGTCTGTGGCTAATCTTTTTTATGCTCTCGGTAGGGTTAGGTGAATGCACCCTCGTTCTAAGCCTCAGAATAAAACGAGTATTTGAACGCCTATCCTTATGAGTTTTAAGAGAAACTTTTTTATGAACGCCATTACCTTTTTGCTAATCAGCTTTTTGATAGCCTGTGAGAATGAACAACCCGTCCCTATGGCCAATACAGAGAATGAAGTCGTGTTTTATAATGGGGATATTTATACGGTAAATGAACAGCAAGTCTGGGTGAGTGCCATTTACATCAGAAATGGAATCATCGAAGCAGTGGGTCAGGATGAAGCTGTATTCAATGCGGCCTCAGAAGACGCAGAATTGATTAACCTTAGAGGGGCCTTCATGATGCCAGGTATACATGATGTACATGTACATCCGCTGGAAGCTGCCTCTGAGAACGTCCAATTTACCCTGGACGACAGAATACAGGATGCCGAAGTATACGCCCGGGATATTGAGAATGCTGCTTTAGATAATCCCGGTAGTGGATGGCTCTTAGGGTGGGGACACTGGATAGATGTGCTACTGGATGCCGAAAGAATGCCCAAAGAGATCATAGATGAGGTAGTCCCTAACAGACCTGTGGTCATCATGGAGCAAACCTCTCACTCCGTCTGGTGTAATTCCAGGGCCCTTGCACTTATGGGAGTAGATAGCAATACACCTGATCCTCCGGGTGGAATTATCATGCGGGAAAATGGAGAAGCAAATGGCTTATTAATAGACAATGCGGGTAATCTCCTCTTAGATATAGCGCTTTCACCCAATACGGATAGAACAGAGAACGATTATTGGGGCTTAGTGGAATTTGCCTTGCCGGAGCTGGCCCGAAACGGGATCACCTCTATATGCGATGCTCGAACCTATTGGAAGAGGAACCATCATATAACCTGGAAGAGAGTCGCGGATGAAGGCTTATTGACAGCCAGGGTAAACCTTGGGCTTTGGGCTTATCCAGATGCGGATGATGCTCAACAGTTGGCCACACTAAAGTCTCTCTACACGAATAGTGAGAATAGCCTCCTCAAGATCAATCAGATCAAGCTTTATGCTGACGGAATCATCCACAATACCACCTCTGCCATGCATGAGGAGTACCGCGTAAACTACTTTGGCTTCCCTATCAATAAGGGGCTTAACTACTTCAGCCAGGATAGAGCAGCTAGATACATTATCGAGCTGGAAAGTGTAGGCTTCGATTTTCATATACACGCCATAGGGAATAGAGGGGTACATGAGTCGCTAAATGCCATTGAGCTATCTGGAACTTCAAGAGGTAGGCATAGACTTACTCATGTAGAGTATGTGGATGCAGTGGATATAGCCAGGTTTGCTCAGCTTAATGTAACGGCAGACGCTCAGGTAGCCGGGGACTTCTCCCAGCCTGCCCGTTGGCATGATAATGACTACTTAATAGGTTCTGCTCTCAATGATAATGTGATTCCTATCAAGAGTCTCGCTAATGCAGGCGCCCGTCTAACGCTTAGTAGCGATTGGGATGTAAGTGAGCTAAATCCATTCGTTGGGATGAGTAATGCCGTGAGTAGAAGTCCACAGGAAATAAGCTTGGCAGAAGCCATTAAGGCTTACACCATTAACCCCGCCTACGTCATGCGACAAGAAGATAAGGTGGGAACCATAGAAGTGGGAAAAGAAGCTGACCTGATCATCCTGGATAGAAATCTCTTTGATATTTCTCCCTCACAAATCAGGAATACCCTAGTAAACGCTACTTACTTGAGGGGAGAGTTGGTTTTTCAGAGATAGTCAAAAAGTCTCCTTCAGGGAGCATGTCCCGCACTTGATGCGGGAGAGATTTAGAGGTGGGTTACGAAGCTTAGACTTTTTTACTGGGCGATACATACTTAATATTCCTCTGTTAGGAGGAGGAAGTATGTTGCTTATTAGCTACTTAACCCACCCCTTGCCCCTCCCAAGAGGGGAAATATATATTGTGGATTAGAATAATGGATCATTTCCCCTTAAACTCAGGCTTTCTTTTCTCAAAGAAACTGGCAATGGCTTCTTTAAAGTCATAGGTTTGGAGGATCTCTGCCTGGGCTTCTATTTCCATGTCTTGTCCGGCTCGCTCCAGGTATTCTCCCTCATTGATGATTCTTTTGCATACGCCTACTGCCAAGGGGGGTAAGTCTAGAAACTGCTGAGCAAATGCCATGGTCTGGGCTTCCAATTCTTCCAGAGGAACTACTTGATTGACAAGGCCTATTTGGAGGGCTTTTTTCGCTCCCACCTTTTTGCCAAGCATCACCATCTCCTTGGTATGGGCTACCCCTATCACGCGTGTGATTCGCTGGGTACCCATGATAACGCCTATGCTTCTCTTTACTTCAGGTAGCTCAAAGGCCACATCCTCGGCCGCTATCCTGAAATCGCAACAGAGGGCCATGATCATCCCTCCCCCTATGACGGGGCCACTCAAAGCCGCTATGGTGGGCTTCTCCAATGCCTCAAAAAGATCAAAAAAGGACTGCGTATAGGCGAGGTTCTTTCGGTAAACGTCTACTTCCTGCCCTACCATGCTCCCAATTAGGCTGATATCTACTCCTGCAGAAAAGCAATTACCATTGGCCTTTAGGACTACTACCCAAACGTCCGGGTTGTTCCTGATCTCTTCTGTGATCTGTCCGAGCTCCTCCAAGGTGGTCAGGTCTATGCGATTCTTCTTCTCAGGACGATTAAAGGTCAGAGTGGCTAGATGATTGTTGATGTCCACTAACCAATGTTGGTATGTCATGCTCATGTTGGGAGTAGTTTGTAGGGTATTCTTTTCCATTCACCAGAGAAATGATAAGATCTCATTTTTTCTTATCTTAATGAAACTTATCGGTGGGATAAACTTCAAGTGTAAATAGGAAGGTATTCTCCTAAGAAGAAACCCAACCAGCAAACTAACTTAAGCAAGGACTAATACTATCATCAAACCCTAACTACTATGAGCAAATCTCTAATCGAATACATCTATCAGTATGAGAAAGAAAGGCCGAACCAAGCATTCCTGAATCAACCTTTTGGAGATAGGTGGGAAGCCTATACCTGGGCTGAGACTTGTGATAAGGCCAGAAGATTGGCTAGCTGGCTAAAGAAGACTTGCGGAAAGGAAAAGGCCCACATAGGACTTGTGTCCAAGAACTGTAGAGAATGGGTCATAGCTGATATTGCCATTATGATGGCAGGCTATGTGAGTGTTCCCTTCTACCCCAATCTAAAGGGGAAAGAGTTACAAGCTGTTTTAGAACTGGGGGATGTGGACTTGCTGCTGGTAGGGAAAGTAGAGAATTGGGAGGACATGCAGATAGGGGTAGCCGCTAACATGCCCATAGGGAAGTTTCCACACTATAAGGGAAACCCTGTGATAGACAGAGGGACAGATTGGGCGGAAATTATGGCTGAAGCTCCCTTGGAAGGGGATGTTATTCCAGATCAGGATGACACCTGGTCCATCATCTTTACCTCCGGGACTACAGGCACCCCTAAAGGTGCTATGTTCAAGCATCATAAGTTGGCAGATGTCATCTCCATGCCTTTGACCGACTACTACCTAAAACTGGACCCTAAGCAGGATAATCGCTTTTTTTCCTATTTACCTGCCAACCATATTGCAGAAAGGGTTAACTCCATCATGGCCATGCGCTTTGCGGCAGAGGTCTACTTTGCTGAAAGTCTGGAGACCTTTGCAAAAAATCTGCAGGAAGCAAGTCCTACCTTCTTTGTAGCTGTTCCAAGAATTCTGACCAAATTCAAGCAAGGGGTATTGGCCAAAATGCCTCAGGAAAAAATGGATAAAATGTTGAGAATCCCCATTCTCAATAATATAGTCAGAAGTAAAATCAAAAAAGCCCTGGGCCTTGACAAATCCAGAATGGTGATTTGTGGAGCTGCCCCCCTAACAGCAAATGATGTAAAGTGGTGGGTGAAACTAGGTATTCCCTTAAGTGAAACCTATGGCCAGACTGAAACCTTCGCCTTTGCTACCTATGCCCCTGTGGGTGGCATGAAGCCCGGAAAGGTAGGGATGCCACATGAAGGGATGGAAATGAAGATAGCTGAGGACTCTAATGAGATCCTGCTGAAGTCGCCCATTCTCATGAACGGCTACTATAAAGATCCAGAGAGAACAGCAGAAACTATAAGGGATGGCTGGTTGCATACAGGTGATGCTGGGAAACTACATGAAGACGGTTATTACTCCATCACAGGACGTGTGAAGGATACTTTCAAAACGGAGAAAGGAAAATACATTATCCCTAATAAGGTAGAAGAGAGATTCAGCCTGAATACGGATATAGAACAGATGTGCTTACTGGGCTTAGGTATGCCTCAACCTGTCATGGTCGTAGTACCTTCGGATAATGCAGGTAAGAAGTCTAAGGAGGAGCTTCATAAAAGCCTTGAGGGTACTTTAAATAGCGTTAATCAGGATCTCCCTAATTACACAAGGGTTAGTACCATTGTGGTGGCTAATGAAGCCTTTACCCCTGAAAATGGCCTCCTGACCCCTACCATGAAGGTAAAGCGCTTTAATGTGCATGAAAAGTATGTGGATAAACTAAGAGACTTCCATGAAGACGCCCAGGCGGTGGTGTGGGAAGGGTAACTCAAAGTATCCTGGATGGTATGACTCTTTGCGTCCTTGCGACTTAGCGTGAGAATATATCACGCCAAGAGGCAAGGGCGCTTAGGTCTTATGGATTCTTCTCAATGGGTACCTCTACTCTACTGTCAGAGCTTGCTGCTCCACGATAAAGTCAAAGGCTAATTCTTCCAGGCGTTTTCCGTCTACTGTAGCATTCCAGGCTCCATGCCCAGCTCCTTCCAGGGGATAATAGGCTACAGCTAAGCCAAGCGAATCATAAATAGCCTTTAAAGCTTCCCCTTCACTGAAAAGCACTGTGGGGTCCTCCATTCCATGGGCAATGTAGAGTGGAGGGTCATTGGCGTCAAAGCGTTGGTGACCGTAAATGTCTTCTATAATATCAAGTCCTATCTTGGAGCCCCAGAAGTCCACTATGGTCTGGATCTTGTAGGATTGGCTCAGGCTTGTACTACTTAGCGTAGGGTCCTGACTGGTGGTAAGTTCATCTCTAAAGTCTTCCTCATTGGAGATCCCTAAAGAGATGGCTGTAATGGCTCCTGCTGATCCTCCTCCTATGGTGATATAATCTGTATTAATGTTGTAAGTAGCGGCATTAGCTACCAACCAACGTAGGGCGGCCTTGGCATCTCTATGAGCAGGATAGATAGCCAGAAATTGGGAAGCGTCCAGATCTGGTGTAAGGTTTTCAGCGTAGGTAACCCATTCTTCCGGAACTGTTCCCAGGTCATCTCTCAATCTGTAGTCAATGGACACAAATACCCAACCTCTGGCAGTATAATAGTCTGCCAAAATGCCAGCGTTATTGGCTCTCTTACTTCCTCCAGTGAATCCGCCGCCATGGATGAACAGAAAAGCAGGTCTGTTCTGTACTTCATTGTCTGGGAGGTACACATCCAGCTTCAAGGACATAACCGTAGAGCCGGCGCTATTTATACTGTCATGACTCAGCCCTTCACCATAGATGACGTCCTCTTCCAGGATCACATCATAAATAGCTTCGGATTGGATGGCAGGTACCTCATTTTGTGGATCAACGACATCCTCATCATTGGTACAGGCAGTAA
The DNA here is from genome assembly GCA_038520955.1 of Bacteroidota bacterium. Classification (GTDB taxonomy): domain Bacteria; phylum Bacteroidota; class Bacteroidia; order J057; family J057; genus JBCBKZ01. The sequence goes on from JBCBKZ010000005.1 coordinate 15,404, forward strand.
ACAGAATGGCTAGCAGGATGAATGAATAAAACTTTGTCCCCATCTTAGTTGGTCGTAAAGGCTTTAAATGTTGTCTAAATATGTTGCTCAATTGCTGATTAGACTTATGCTTTTGAGAAAGGTTTAATGGGGTGTGAGAATTAAGGTATAAAGATCAGGTAGAGACTCAAGATATTGAGTCTCTACAGGTTTAATATTAACCCTGATATCTGATTATGTGAAACCAATAGCCTTCCGAGGCTTACGCTTCTGTCCTATAGGCTTTGTCATCAATGAGCATCTTGGCGATGATCTCGCAGAGGATTTCAGAGGTCCCTCCACCTATCTGTCCCAGTCTGGCATCACGGAAAAATCTGGCCATGGGATAGTCCTCCATGAATCCGTATCCTCCGTACATTTGTAGACATTGGGTAGCTACCTTATCTGCCAACTGTGTACCTAACAATTTCGCCATAGAAGCCTCTTTTACCAGATATTCTCCTTGCTCATATCTATAGAAGAGTTGATGGACAAAGGCTTTATTGGCCTCCACCTCTGCGGCTAGCTGGGCTATCCGGTGCCGGAGGACCTGGAACCTGTTGATGGTTCTCCCAAAGGCTTCCCGTTCACTCATGTACTGCAGTGTAAGCTTGAGCGCGTGTTCAGAGGAAGCTACTCCTCCAAGTGCCATAGCCAGACGTTCAGAAACAAAGTGCTGCATAATGTAGAAGAAGCCTCTGCCTTCTCCTCCCAGTAAGTTGGAAGCGGGAACTCTCACCTCATCAAAGGATATTTCTCCCGTATCAGAAGACCTCCAGCCGAGTTTGTCTAGTTTGGTGGCATTCACTCCCGGTGTATTTCTGTCTATGATGATCATGCTGATGCCATTAGCTTTGGCGTCTGGGTCGGTTTTTACGGCAGCTATGATGAAATCGCTATTGACGCCATTGGTGATGAAGGTTTTAGAGCCGTTGATCACATACTCATCCCCCTCTCTTACGGCAGTAGTACGTATGGCTTGCACATCCGAACCTCCAAATGGCTCTGTAATGGCCAGGCATCCGATCTTTTCTCCCCTAACACCGGGAACCAGGTATTTCTGCTTTTGCTCTTCACTCCCCTCCGCTTCCATATGGGTAAGGGCCAGCATGAAATGAGACCCTATGGCAGCACAAAATCCTCCTGAATTAATGCGGTTCATTTCTTCCTGAAGAACCACAAAGTACCAGATGTCTGCATCCATTCCGCCGTATTCTTCGGGTACGGACAGTCCCAGATAGCCCATATCGCCAAACTTCTGGTAGATCTCTCTGGGGATCTCTCCTACTTTCTCCCACTCATCTATGTAGGGAATCACTTCTTTCTTCAAAAAGGCTCTGAGGGTTTGTCTGAATAGTTTGTGTTCTTCTTTGAAATACATGTTTGACGGGGGATTTATGTAGAGAATAGTCTAAGAAAAGAGAAGATACGCATAAAAGTAAAACAGAGATAGCCTGAACATAAACTCAGGCTATCTCTGCTCTTTCTTCTTTTGGGATAGCTTAGTGTATCAGCAATTTCTTCACTGCTCTCCTACCTTCCTGAGTGGTAAAAATCACCTGATATATACCACTAGCCAAATCAGGCAAACTGATTTCAGCATTGGTTTGGACATTCTCCTTGAATAAGCTACGACCTTCCAGATCTATGATCTCCATTTGTCCCCTATCCTGAACGGCATCAGTGGAAATAATGAGCTTATCAGAAGCTGGATTAGGATAGAGCTCAAGAGAAGCCGTCAATGAAGGGTCTATGGAAACAGTATTTGTTTGGTTGCAATACAAATCTTCCAGAAAGGCGAAGGAGCTAAACACTACTGCAGTGAGATTGAATCCTGAGAAGTAGCCGACATGAGAGGAATCTCCCTGATAAATGGTGGTAGTCTGTTTAAGTCCAATCTCTTCTGCACGTGTTTGCATGGCACAAGCCCCGTATGAAAAAGCCGGGAAGTCTACTACGGCAGAGGAGGCATAGCCGCAGGGCACGATAGGATCAAACTCTTCATGGAAGGCTACATACGGTGGGTCACCAGCATCCATCCAGGAAGTTCTCAGGATAGAACCTGAGTAGAGAATGGCACCTTGTACCTCAGAAGTATAGTCGGTAATGTCATTGGTATTTCCCTCAAATCCACCGTTTCTATCCAACAGTTCCTGAATGTATTCGGGTATATCATCTTCTTGGTCCAGCATAGCCAGGTTAGCCGCCATGACTGCACCTGCGGAAGCCCCCCCTGCATAAATAGTATTAGGGTTGATTCTCCAGGTATTTTCTCCAGCAGCATTTTGACGGAAATATCTGATGGCAGCCTTCATATCTGCTATGGCCATGATGACCCCTTCTCCAAAGGTGGTGGAATCAGTTAGCTCTATGTCAATTAGACGGTAAGAGATGGTGGCACACACATAGCCGGCCTCAGCATATGCGGTGGAAAGCCCTCTGAGTTGCGTTCGATCGCCCTGAACAAAGGCGCCTCCATGTGCCAAAACCACCAAGGGCCTGGAGGGAGCATCATCATCCTTAGGCTCATAAATGTCCATGGCTAAATCCAGAGTGTCTCCTCCCAGGGTTACGGACTGCCCAAAAGGGACGGCAATGGTGCTGTCCACGTCAAAGCCACTAAAAATATATCTTCTGCCGTCGCACTCCTCCGGCTGAGCAAATGCGCTCAGAAAGGAGAACAGCATTCCACATGTTAATAGGAATTGAGTAGTAATCATCTTCATAGTCCAATATTAGCTAGGTGAGTAAAATAATTCCTTCTAAGCCTACATAGCTAAGGAATTTGTTTGTTAGCTACAACCGGGAATGGGGCATCTTGTTACAAGAGAATCTGCATTTATAGCCTGACTTTCTTCCAACTTACATCAGTACTCCATTCTTTGCCTGAATGGAAGGTGGCAAGTCGGTTTCACCCAGCATTTCTCTGAGGTCTATTTCTATCACCCGGCAGAGCGACAGCATGGGAATGTCATTGGCCATGCCTTGAAAGGGGTTTTCGGAATAATCCCCTACTACTTCCATCATGACATACACCCAGCCTATCAGGGCTGTAATAGGAATAGATAAACTAAAGCCCCAATCTCCTAGCTTCATCAGTTCTGGCACCATGCTAAAGGGAAGGAGGAAGATAAATATGCCTACGAATATCCTGCTCATATTGGCGTACTGACGTGGCAGAGGGAATTTCTTGATGCGTTCATTCTTACCCTGAAGGGTGTAAAAGCTCTTGAGAATATTCCCCATTTCCATATGACGGAAATCGTCAATGAATCCTTGTTCGCGTAAGTCCCTCAAATCTCTGGACTGCTCATTGATAATTTGGGTAGCTGTGTTTATATGCTCTACCAAACGGTCATGCTCAGATGGTGGGAGAAATGATTTGAGTTCCGAACGTGTTACCTCATCATCTATCAGTCCGGTTCCAAACTTTTCCTGATAGTATCTCGCATGTCTGGCAGTATGTCCTCCCTGACTGATATGTTCCCATGGAGTAGCTACCAACAATTGACTACGATGGGCATACAACCAACCTATGTGCCTGTAAATCAACCGCTGTTTGATTTCCTGTATGTCAGCATCAGAAGCTTTTTCTTCTCTGATAAGGTTAGACACATAGCCATCTACCATCATACCCCAGGTTCTACTGTCGTTGACTATCCCTCCCCAGATTTTTCTGGCTTCCCACATACGGTCATAAGCCTGGTTGTTTTTAAAGCCTACATAAAAGGCCACAGCAGTACCAATGACAGAAATGGGTAACCAGGGAATGGTCACACTAAGCAGTTGATGGAAGTATAAGGATGCGACCAGACCTGCAAAAGCCAGCAGCCATGCGATATGGTGCCAGGTCCATTGAAGTACTTGTAAGGGGGTAACCGACTTATTTATGATCATAATGCTGTAGTTAGTAGACCCTAATGTTAATCATTCATATCCTAATCTGACACTTTTACGATATTTTTAGGCCATGGGTCTGGAAACTTCCCTCCATTTTGGTAATGTTGGATTTCTTCCTCTGAAAGAAAGCAGGCTTTCAGTGCCTCCGTGAATCTGTCTACCTGGGCTTTATCCCCTATAACCGTAAGGTGGCAGTGCCTGTCGCCAAAACGACCTGACTCTTCAGCTAGTCTCCTTTTAAGCTCCTTGATCTCCATATCCAGCAGACCACTATCTTCTTCCTCTAGGATTCCTGAACGCCAGTATCCGATGAGTTCCAGATTGATACTTCCGGCAGCCTGATTCCAGAGGAGGGATAACTTATCCCGACTGGCCAGCCAGAAAAACCCCTTACTTCTATATACCTTCTGGTCAAGGTAATTATGGCAGGCTTCCCATAAACGCTGCGGATGGAAAGGACGCTCATCCTTGATGACCCTTGTGGCCATATTATAGGGCCTGTCCCCTTCCTCCTCTGCTTCCAATACAGGCTTCAGCTCCTCTGCCAGGAGGGATGTCCTATGGTAATTATACTCAGGCATTTCCAGCACTTGATCAATGGATAGATTTCCATAGAGCACCCCATGGACAGTGACGTAGGGATTGATCGGTTGGACAAACTTGGCTATGTCCGTAAGCTTTATATTCTTTAGCCTGTCTGCCTTGGTCAGGACAAGGTGGCTACAAAACATGATCTGTTCCACCAAAAGATTGATCATGTCCCGCTTTTGATGCTTCAGGTTATGTCGCATCATAGGCACAAGCTGGCGACCGTTTTCATAGTCCTGGGCCAGCATTAAACTATCTACCAGTGCGAGCACTCCCGTCAACTTAAGGTCAGACCGAGTCTTGAAATACTCAATTAGGGGCAGAGGATGACCGCTTCCTGAGGTTTCAATGATGATTAAATCCGGTTGCTGATAAGCTAAGAGTTTCTCCAGGGCCTCTCCGAGTTTTTTGATCCCCTTTTTGCTACTTATGACGCATGAGTGTATGGATTGAAAGATATGGTTATCCTCCTCAACGATATCTGTTCTGGCAATGAGCGCTCCATCTACATCCAGTTCACTCATGTCATTCACCACTGTAGAAACAGCTATGTTATTCTTCCTGGCCTGTGCCAATAGGCTTCTAAAAAGGGTAGTTTTCCCTGAACCCAGAAACCCATTGAGAATGACAACCGGGATTCTATCTGAGGGGTCTTTGGAGATTTGTTTGGAGGTATTCAAAGATGCTTGTATTAATTGAGTCTCAAGTTAAAACTAAAGATGATATTTTATGCTAATGAAGTTTCAACTTGATATCTAAGCACTTAAAAACCTGAGTTTTGGTATTTCTCCCAAAGATCCAGTTTAGTTTTGGTGGGTAATGGAGTTAGTTCTGTGATAGAGTCAAAGACCAAGACTTGTTCATCCACAGCATCATATGGGGCCCATTGAGGCAAGCCAGATGTATTGGGATCTCCATTTTTTATAAAGCTTACCCAGTAGTCCGACATTATATCCGCTATCCTATGATCAGCCTCCCTCCAAGGACGATCAAGCATGTGCAAATTGTCGTAAGCATAGGGAATCTCTCCAGAATGGAAGGCCCCAAAATCCCTTCCGTTGGAATTGCCTGGTAGATCGCGGTGGAAGTTATAGAGGAAGACCTTGGACTTACCGGTCTTGTGTTGAGATTTCGCCCAGGTACGCATACCCATTCCTATGTTTTCATCCCTAACCATATATGCCAGGGATTGGGTGGCTTGTTCATCATTAGTTGCTGGATATTCTGCCAAAAATGCCTCAGATAATTCTCCAAACCTATTCTGCACATTCTCCGTGAAGGCTGTTTTGGTGATAAGCCCTCCTTCTAAATCATCCTTATTCCAGCCAAGGAGAATTGGAACATCTAGTTGGGTACCCTTTTGGTAAGTGGTAGTGCTAGTTTCTTCAATTACATAGCCATCAATAGTGGGAAGGTCAAACCCTTGTGTAGCTGTAAGTATTTTTTCTGCAGCTGTGGCTCTCAGTTCTTCCAGGCTGGTGCAGTTCAGCCTTTGTGCAAGGGCTACTCCCTTCTTCTCCGCAGATTTCAAGGAAAAGGCGTCTTCCAGGTTACTACCTCTAAAAAAACTTGAGCCACTTTCTGCAATGATCTTATGAAAAAGTCCTTTGGCTAAGGGAGAGCTGCTTAAATAACAAGCAGCTACTGCCCCAGCAGATTGGCCAGCTATGGTTACGTTATCAGGGTCTCCCCCAAAAGCAGCAATATTTCGTTGAACCCACTCCAGCGCTGCTATCATATCCAAAAGGTTATAGTTGCCAGATACTTGGTGAGTAGACTCTTCAGATAAGTCCGGATGAGCCATATATCCAAAGGCTCCTAAACGATAGTTAAGATTGACCACCACTACTCCCTTTTTAGCCAGGGCCTCTCCATCATACACAGGACAGGCACTCCCTCCACTAATGAAGGCCCCTCCATGAATGTATACCAGAACAGGCTGTTTCTCAACTGGAGAAGCAGCTCCTGTCCATACATTGAGATATAGACAATCTTCACTTATGAGTTCCTTAGGAATTAGGTATTCCTCCGACCAGCAAAGAAAAGGGATGGGTTCATTTTGTATGGCACTAGCTGCGAAAGTGGTGCACGTTCTGACACCTTCCCAAGGGGTAACGGGTTGAGGGGCTTTCCACCTAAGTTCCCCCACAGGAGGTGCAGCAAAAGGAATTCCTTTGAAGGCTGATATTCCAGAGGCAGATTCTACTCCTTCAATGAGGCCGCTGTCAATGGGTACTGATGGAGAACCTCCTTTATTGGCCCTGGTCAGGATGAATACCCCACTCAATAGCAGTAAGGCCACAAGAACATATTTTGTATTTTTTCTCATAGAGAAATGAGTAATGAGAAGTTGGATTGAGCATATAAAGAAGAAGAGTCCTTGTAATGCCCAAATTTACCGAGCGATAAGGGAGCTTTTTCTAAATAGTTTCCACAGGTCTTTGTTTGTGCCTCTTTAACCCGGCTTGACTGAATAGCTACATCCCACCTAAAATACTTACAGCCAGAAGAAGAATAATTGCAAAGGGTAGTACTTAAGATGGTTCAATCCTCATACAAATCATAGAGCTTGTTGACCAAATTTTCTGTAGCATCCTTTACCCCATACTCCTTGAGAAAAGCTAAGCCATATCCTTTGCCTAGATTATATTGCAAGCTCCAAACTGCGGCAGCTAAATCGACATTTTTATCAGCAACCTGCATATCATCTAGATCAATATAACCTGAAAGTTCTCCACCCCTATATATAAAATTGGGTAAGCAGGCGTCACCATGAACAAGCACTTTTCCATCTCCTTTTTTACCAAAAGGACAAGACGAGATGTCAATTGAATGAACATCTCTTATGGCATGAGCGAGCTTTGATACAGTATCTTGCGGGCTTATTTTTTGGCACAAACGAGCAAGGTTTTCTCCCTCGACTTCAGTCATAAGGAGCGCGTCTTTGTCTTCAATCCTACTCAAGGCAATAACGCGAGGGACAGGAAGCTTGCCAGCGAGCCACTCAAGGCGAACCCTTTCTTTTTCCAATACTGAGGCAACTTTTAAAAAATAATGTTGACCGGGTGTTATCAGTTTATACACATCGCTTTGGTCTCCATATGTTTCTTTTTCGACTCCACAATCACAGTCAAGAAATTGTGTTGCCCAATTAACATACTTATTCATGAAATAATGGTAGCATTTTTCTAGTGTGGACAAAAACGAGTATGTTTATTCAGAGACCGTTTATCCATGCTAGACAAAAGAGCGGTTCTAGCCACAGATGCACAGATTGAACACAAAAAAATATTGGTCTGAAACCAGAACATGTGTGAAGGATCAAGCCCACAGCTTAAGAAGCCAAGGCGTGTAGCGCCTCCACAAACACATCTAATTCACTGGTACGGGTAAACACATTTGGGGTGATTCTGCAGCCTTGTACATTGGCGTAATCTATGGCTACCGTCCATATCTTATGCTCATCCAGTAAGCGTTTGGCGAGTTCCTTAGGTTTCATGCCTTTGATGCCTACGTTCGCTATGCCACAGGCCCTATGAGAGTCGGCTGGAGTATTCACCATGATATTCTCATGATCCCTCACCTTACTTGTCCAGTATTGCTGCAGATACCTCATTCTCGCTTCCTTTCTCTCTCCTCCCAGCATGTTATAGTAGTCTATGGCATTTTCTATGGTTAAATCGTGATACACAGGTATGGTACCCGTATGGTTTAGGCGGGAAATATCGCCCGGCTCTCTTTTCCCTTCTGCGAAAATGGGCCAAAGGGTGTCTATGTGTTCATCCTTCACATAAAGTAAGCCTGTCCCTAAAGGAACCGACAGCCACTTATGTAAACTGGACCCATAATAATCACATCCCAAGTCTTCTATGTCAAACTGGAAGTGTCCTATGCAATGAGCCCCATCTACCATGACCTGAACTCCTTTTTGATGGGCCATCTGGCAGATCTTTTTAATGGGGAGAATATGCCCCGTAATATTGATCATATGGCAGACCATCAGAAGTTTGGTCTTGGGCGTAATGGCATCTTCATACAACTGCACGATTTCCTCATCAGAACCCGGATGATTAGGGATGGATATTACCTTGGTTTTTATACCAAACCTGTCTGATACCTGTTCGAACATCCTCTTCATGGCGCCATAATCCTGAACGGCATATACCGCCTCATCCCCTTCCTGCCAATCCATTCCCTTTATGACCATATCAAGGGACTCAGTGGTGTTTCGGGTAATGATCACATTTTTACTACTGCAACCCACCACCCCAGCCAACTTTTTGGTCATTCGCTCTTTATTGTCCCATTGGACAGTGCGCATATAGTAGGACCCTTCATAATTCACCATTTGGATATGCTCCATCAATTTGTCCAGCGTAGGTGTAGGGATGATATTGTAATAGCCACTTTCCAGATTGATGTAATCAGGTTTGAGCTTATAGTCCTGTCTTACCTTTTCCCAGAAATCACTGTCTGTGGCCAGCTCCTCGGCTGATACATGTTGGAGCGTTTCCAACACTTTGCCAAATGAGGATGTATACATAGGTGCGGCCAAGGCACCCAAAGAAAGGGTCTTGATGAAATTTCGTTTGTCCATGGTGGTGGTTGCTTGTTATCACAATATAAGGAAAGTTTGCCACCAAAGAATCCCGTCATCCTTTCTGCTTACATGAAAGTCAGGTCTTAGTTAGGGGTATGTTTGCCAACAAAAAAGAGGAGCCTTTAGCTCCCCTTCCTTATGAATAGTCTATATGTGAAAGTTTATTCTACTGAAGCCACCTCTGGAGATTTGATATGGGTAAGCTCTTCATGGAGAAACTGTTCTTTGTCTTCAAACTTACGGAGGTTATCCATCCACTTCATTCTCATCTCCATCAGGGTTTCCTTTCCTATTTTCTCCATCACCTCTTTTTCTTCTGCTTTCCAAGCAGAAACATCTTCATAAAGAGATCTGATGGCGATACAGTCAGCATCTTCTCCAAACACATTCACGAACACCCTAAAGGGACGGCTAATCCCTTTTTCCTTCCACATGTCAACAAACTCTTTCAGAATGGTTTCCATCTCATCTTCTTTGCCATATTTAGCATAGGCATAGTGAACTCTTGCATAGGTCGGCGCCTTCTCAAATGAGAATCCTTTAGGCGCATAGGATAATTCAGGTAAATGTCTCCAAAGTGCTTTTTGGGTATTGGCAACAGTATGTTGGTATTTTTCAAATTGTTCCTGAATAGCGGGTGTGCTCTCAGCCCAATCTTCCCATTTTTTCTCATAAGCCTCCATGTCTTCATAGGTTTTCCCTACATTAGCCGCATAGCTAAAGGTCCCTCCACTGGATGATACCCAGAAGGTTTGGAAATTGGTTTGATCTGCTACCGTCTTGTATTCTGTCCCCCATTTCCAATAATCTCCCATATGCTCAGGATTTACCGTCTCTTGAGTGATCAAAAAAAGATCCCCATCTTTAGACATTAGGCCCTTTAATTCAGCCAGTTTATCTATTGCATTTTGGGATCCCGGATACATTTCCAGGACTTTTTTATAGTAGGTTACCGAGTTATCATACTCCTCGGCCATCATATAATACTCAGCCATGCTATCGTAGGCATTATAGCCATCAGGATATTTCTCCAGGTACTTGTCGAAATGGGCTTTTGCATTATCCAAATCCCCAGTCTCAGCAAACATATAACCGAGAATATTGTCTATAAACCCTGCCTCCCGCTTGAGTCTATCCATTTCTGCTCTGAGTTTCAGAAGTTCTTCTAATCCTTCTTCTGGATCAGGGCGACTGATTGCATAATTCAGCTGGATAAAATTGGCATTTGGAGAGGCGATTTTATTCATTTTAGCCCAGATAT
>JBCBKZ010000600.1:0-3936 GCA_038520955.1 Bacteroidota bacterium
CAATATGACTGACTATCAGGCGTTTTCATCTTTCTGAGGATTACTCCACAGAAAATCATCTTCCAGATCATGAAATACTAAGAAGTTTCCTTTCACATAAAATCGGCCTCTATTTTCTCTATTAGCCGATTTTTGGTCATTTTCTGTAGAAAAAATGGACACTTAGCCTATTTTCCCGACACTCAACCATTTTTGAAGCCAAATGGGAGCTTTTTTACCTTACCCTTCTCATTCATGCTTTGTCTACCGATTTTCTCATCTTTGCCGAACAAATCTTACACCTTTCCATATGACTTCATTTCCTAAAAACACTTCTTTATCCTCCTTACAAGCCTATCAAAAGGCTATTTGTGAAGAAAGAGGGTGGGATAAAGCCACCGTTCCAGAGACCTTTTTACTATTCACAGAAGAAATTGGTGAACTAGCAAAAGCCATACGATACAAGGAAAAACTCTACACAGAAAAGGGAAAGCAGCAGAAAGATGAGGAACTTGCCCTGGAGTTCGCAGATGTGTTTAGCTACCTGCTGGAACTCGCTAATCAATTAGGGGTTAACCTGGAAGATGCATACAGAGTTAAAGAAGAAATAAACGCAAAAAGATCATGGAACTAAGGTTTATGGAGGCTGCTGTCCAGCATGCCCTGGAAGGAATCAAAAAAGACGTAGGAGGGCCGTTCGGAGCAGTAGTAGTGAGAAATGGCGAAATCATTTCCATGGCCTCTAATTCCGTAACCTCTCTGAATGACCCTACGGCTCACGCGGAGGTACTTGCCATTAGAAGAGCCTGCCAACACCTCAATACTTTTCAGTTGACAGACTGTGAATTATACACCACCTGTGAACCATGTCCCATGTGCCTGGGAGCTATTTACTGGGCCAGACTGGGAAGGGTATACTTTGCATCTACCAGAGAAGATGCAGCCGCAGCAGGTTTTGATGATGCCTTTCTTTATGATGAAATAGGACTTCCACTGGAGAAAAGAAGTCTTCCTATACAGCATATGTCTGATTCTGACGCCCACCTCCTATTCGATGCATGGAATGGCAAGGATGATAAAATCCGCTATTAGAAAAAAAAATTACTACCCCATTAAACCTTTTGTTTGTCTTCAAGTCTAAGAGTCAAACAAAAAGGTAAAAGCAGCATGTTAAAAAGAATCATATTAGTCGTATCCCTTAGCTCATTCTTTCTGGTTCTATCTACTTCTCAGGTAGCAGCACAGACCGCTACGCCAGTAGCTACCAAGCGTCAAGTAAAACAGCAAAAGCGCATAGGTCAGGGTGTAGCCTCGGGTGAGCTGACGAAAAGAGAAACCAAGCAGCTTCAAAGACAGCAGAGAGATATCCGCAGAACCAAAAGACGCGCCAAGGCTGATGGTAAGGTAACCAGAAGAGAACGAGCTGTAATCGACCGTAAGCAGGACCGCGCCAGTAAAAACGTGGCCAGAAAAAAGAATAACAAAAGAGACAGAAACTGATTTACTAGAATCCTTTTAGCTGAAACTCGTGAAGTTTCCCAGGAGCCTCAGTAGTTGAGGCTCCTTTTTTTATATTTCCGAATTTAAGGTATCACCCCGGTGGGTCATTGGGCATGGAATGCGAGTCAGCCGGGGTCTAAACCTGCTCCATGAGATTCCGGCTGACCCACTTTCCATTCTGCTAAAGCCCACCGGAATGATAAAGCATGTGTAGCTAGATCGCGGATAGGAATCCACATCTTCCTTCTTGACAAGCAGGATCTCATCAAGCCATAATAGGTGCTGAACAAGCTCCTGCTTGTTCTAAAGTATCATCAGGACTCCTGTCCTGAATAGCTCATTACTTTGCAAATACACCTGTAGGTTCATACACCTCAATACCCCAAATGTAAGGTAGCAAGAAGTAGGAGAACAGAATGATGATGAGAATGGAGAGAATATTCAGCAGAAAGCCTGCCCTAACCATATCCTTCATCTTGATCATACCTGAGCCAAATACTATCGCGTTAGGTGCCGTAGCTACTGGCAGCATAAAGGCACAGGAAGAAGCTATGGTAGCAGACACCATAAGTGCATAAGGGTGAACGCCAAGATTTACAGATAATTCTGATAGCACAGGCATCATGAGGGCACAGGTGGCCATATTCTGGGCTATCTCAGTGAGGAAGTTCACCATAGTTACCACCACACTTAGCACAGCTATGTAGGGCGTCCCTTTCATGAGACTTAGCTTCTCTCCCATCCATTGGGCCAGGCCCGTTTGATCAAAACCAGCAGCAATGGCAAAAGCACCTCCAAACAGCAGTAATACCCCCCATGGAAGTTTAAGAGCTGTAGGCCAGTCCATGAGATACTGCCCTTTTTCTTTGGAGGGAATTACGAATAACACTGTTGCCCCCGCCATGGCAATAGAGGTATCATTAATGCCTGGCAAAAAAGGGTTGAGAATATATTTTCGGGTGATCCAGGCTAAGGCTACCGTAGCGAAGACCGCCATCACCCACTTTTCCTCGTAGGAGATCTTGCCCAGTTTCCTAAGCTGATCCTGAATGATCTGTTTACTTCCGGCGATGCTTTTACCAGATAGGGGGAAGGCGTTATGCGTAAGGTGCCACCAGGTAACAACCCATAAAATGGCTGTAATAGGACCACCAAGTAACATCCATTTAGCAAAAGATAGCTCTGCCTGATAGGTCTCTTCTACAAAACCGATAAACACAAGGTTAGTTGGTGTTCCTACTAAGGTTGCCATACCTCCGATAGAGGCAGAATACGCAATGCTTAATATGAGCGCTTTAGAGAAGTTGTCCAACACTTCATCTGTCAGTCCAGCATCTTTTCCTAACACTATAAACTGACTTACAATAGCCAAACCGATGGGGAGCATCATGACAGTAGTAGCTGTATTGGAAATCCACATAGAAAGTGTTCCCGCTGCTAAGACAAATCCCCAGACGATCTGCTTCATATTAGTCCCTACAGCGGCTATAATGCTTAGGGCTATCCGCCTATGGAGGTTCCACTTCTCCATGGCCAGGGCGATCATAAAGCCCCCCATGAAAATGTAGATAATAGGTCGTGAATAGGGCGCAGCCGTAGCACGCATATCCATAGCACCTGTGATGGGAAAGAGGACCAGCGGAAGGATAGACGTAATGGCTATAGGCACGGCTTCTGAAACCCACCAGATGGCCATCCATACCGTAATGGCGAGAATACTTACCGCTTGAGGAGAAAGTCCCTCTGGACTCACAAACAACTGGATCAAGACAAAACTTAGGGGACCCAGAATGAGGAATAGGCGTTTAGACATAGGGCTGATTAAGCCTGAATATACAGCTTATCTCGAAATTAGGTAAGTGGTATTTTCCTAGCCCCTCATTCAACCCCAATAAAGCTAGTGGTGCTTCCCCTTGGGGGATCATAGATGATGCTTCCCTCCTTAACTTCAAACTCACCTATATAGGTATATTTCTCCTGTCCATCTTCACTGGATCTGTAGGCGCGGAAAGAGGTGTACTTAGTACCCTTCAATTTGATTTCTATGGGTAAGCCCCAGATGAAGATATTACTGCTCAGCACGAAAGCATCAGGATGCTCTGTCCCTTCACCTGAGAAAGCGATTAAGAATGCCTGGGGATTGGCCAGGGAGGTGTAGGCTACTTTCATTCCTCGTTTCCCTGCACGTGTGAGTTGCTTGTAGAAGTAGTAGCCTTTTCTGATTTCATAGGTCCCATCATCATTCACTTTAATGGCATTCCCTGGATTAGGATCTCCTCCTATCCAGGAAGGAGGGTGCTGAATACCTGCCCAGGGGATGATGGCATTTACCTTGGCTGCATACATATTCTCATGTATCATTCTCACAAATTCTACTCCCATATCTCCCCAGCTAAAAGAAGTAGTCCAGGCTGATAAATTGGGCTTTCTCTGCCTAAGCAAGTCTATGGTATGTGG
>JBCBKZ010000601.1:0-3930 GCA_038520955.1 Bacteroidota bacterium
ATTCTCCGATGATAGTTGGTAAATGCTTCCTCAGGTGATGAACCTGGAAGTATAGCCATCCCGTCCTCCTCTCAAAGAAATCAGAGGGGTGATAGACAGATTCATACTGGGTGCAAAACGCCAACTATCATCGGAGAATTGAGCCATTCATTTGAGTGGGATACCGATACCCAAACCAACATGTTTACAAAGTCTGAACAAAGCATTCAAAAAAATATGGTTCAAAGAACCGCTAATACCATCACAACTAACTAGAAGACTTTAAAACGACTGTTATGATAGTAGTGGACAGAAAAAAGGTCATAGATTATGTACCAGGTCTTTTCGGAGAAAGAAGTAAAGATGCAAGCTTAACCCTTCTGAAAGACGAGCAAACACGCAAAGTCTATGAACTTTTTGTACCTCAAGCCTGTACTGACAGGACCCTTGCTGTAAGTTGGAAAATAAAAGCCATTGGGGTGAAAGGCTCATGGGCTGCCAACGGTATTCTGGATAAGCGATTCCACCCTGATTGGGAGGGAGCCCAGCTTACCTCCACCATCTCTACTGATGCACCCATCCTCTGCCTGTTTGGACATGTAGATGAGAATATTCAAACTTTTGGCTGTGCAGATACCGTCAATGAGATCAAACTGGAAGCAGGATTACGGGAAGAGGACAACCACTTCTATTGTAACCTACAATTCTTTACTGCCACTAAGCCTGAAGGCGATTACAGAACCAGAATTTATATAAATATTGAGTCAACCAACTTTGGGGATTGCATCCAATCTACAGCAGATTGGATGCTAAAAACAGGAGATTATCCTACAGCTCCTGTACCTGATCTGGCTCGTCAACCTCTTTATTCTACCTGGTACTCTTTTCACCAGGACCTGGAAGAAGAGGCCTTATTAGAAGAATGTCGAATAGCCAAATCACTGGGCTATAAGCTCATCATCATAGATGACGGATGGCAGACCAACGATGATGGAAGAGGCTATGATTATACGGGAGACTGGCAACCAGAAGGTATGGCAGACATACGTGCCTTCACCCAACAGGTCCATGACATGGATATGGGCATCATGTTCTGGTACTCCGTTCCTTTCTGTGGTAGAAAGTCAGAGGCCTACAAACGCTTCCAGGGAAAATTCCTCACAGAAAACCACCCTTGGGCCCCCGTCTTTGATCCACGCTTTCCTGAGGTGCGAAAATACCTGGTGGATACCTACGCCCATGCCTTGAGTAATTGGGGCATAGACGGATTTAAGCTGGACTTCATTGACGACTTCAAGATTTATCCTGAGACTGAGTTGACCCATCTCAATGGAAGAGATACTCTCTCCGTACCTGAGGGTACCTGGCGGCTGATTGTTGAAATTCGTAATGCCCTGGTAGCTATTAAACCAGACGTCCTGATAGAGTTCCGTCAGCAGTTCATCAGCCCTACCCTACGCCACCTGGGCAATATGTTCAGAGCATTTGATTGCCCTAACGACAGTCTCATGAACAGAGTTAGAACTACAGACGCTAAACTCATATGTGGGGAGTCAGCAGTCCATGCAGACATGATCACCTGGCATAAGGAGGAGCCTCTTCAAGTAGCAGCTCTCCAGCTCACCAGTACTATTTTCTCTGTACCCCAGATTTCACTCCGCCTGGCCAGACAAGATGAGGACACGCTTAACATGTTGGAGTTCTTCACCAAGTACTGGGTAGAAAATAGAGACATATTACTAGATGGACAGTTCACTGCTGCCAAACCACTTTCCAATTATCCCTACTTGTCTTCTTCAAAAGGGGAGAAGTGCATTATAGGATTATATGAAGATGTCCCACTACATTTAGGTGGTAGCTTTGAAGAAATAGACATCCTCAATGGAAAGATGAGTCAAACAGTCATTTTATTTGGCGAAGGGCTCGGGGAGTGGCAGGTAAGCATAGTAGATATTTTTGGAGAAGAGATAAATAATCAGTCTCTCCATTTTTCATCCGGATTAGAACGGATAGAATGTCCCCCAAATGGGATCATTCAGTTAACTAAAAAGAAGGACTCATGAACGCAGCTGTTATTTCCAACCTGGACATAGGAATAGTCATAGGATATTTTGCACTCGTCCTAATCATCGGCTTACTCATATCCAGGAACACACACACAGGAGAAGAATTATTCTTAGGTGGGAGATCATTTGGATGGGGGTTGATAGGCTTATCCCTCTTTGCCTCCAATATTTCCAGTTCCACCATCATAGGGCTCTCAGGAGCTGCTTATTCTACCGGGATAGTCAATTCCGTCTACGAATGGATGTCCGGTCTTCCGCTCATTATAGCCGCCCTGATCTTTGTCCCATTATACCTAAAAAACAGGATCACTACTATTCCTGAATACCTCCTCAAAAGATTCGACAGGAGATCTCAGGTTATTTTTTCTTCCCTGTCTATCTTCAGTACCATCATGATAGACACGGCCGGAGCGCTATATGCAGGCTCCCTGGTCTTGAACTTCTTCTTCCCGGACTTACCGCTTTGGCAGACTTCTATTATGCTGGCACTGATTGCAGGAATCTATACTGCCTTCGGAGGTTTAAAGGCAGTAGTATATACCGATGCCATTCAGGCCATCATCCTAATAGTGGGTTGTGGAGTGCTTACCTATCTGGTATATGAGAAATTAGATTTCTCATGGGAAACCGTAGTTAATAGCGTTCCAAAGGATCACTTCTCAGTAGTAAGGCCATTAAATGATTCTGCCATTCCCTGGCCGGGTCTCATTATGGGCGTACCCTTATTGGGATTCTGGTACTGGTCCACTAATCAATACATCGTACAGAGAATTCTCGGATCCAAGTCCTTGAACCATGCGCGCTGGGGCGTAATTCTGGCTGGTTTCCTAAAAATCATCCCGCTATTCATCATGGTATTCCCTGGTGCTATGGCTGTCAGCCTATATCCGGGACTAGAGAATAGTGATGCCGTATTCCCTACCCTGGTTACTGATGTTCTCCCTATGGGGATGGTAGGGCTGGTATTGGCAGGCTTAGTATCTGCCATTCTTTCCTCAGTGGACTCGGCCCTAAACTCCTCCTCTACCCTGGTGGTGATAGATTTTATCCAGCCGATGAAAAAGGATCTATCAGAAAAGGACATAGCTAAGTACGGAAGAATTACCACCATCATTCTCATGGTGATAGCCGCCTTGTGGGCCCCTCAAATCCAGCACTTTTCCGGACTATGGGCTTACCTACAGCAAATGTTCTCCATCATTGTACCACCTATAGCGGTCATCTTCCTGGTAGGGGTATTCTTCAAGCGGGGAAATGGAGATGGTGCCTTTTGGACATTGGTGATAGGAACCCTGCTAGGCATTACCACCTTTGTGGCAGGTGAAAGTGGTTTATGGAATCTGCACTTTACCATCAATGTAGGTATCCATTTCGTGATCAGTACCATTGTCTTTGTTGGGGTGAGTTTAATGACGGCTCCACCTGAGACGCAAAAACTGGAAGGACTCACCTATGAGAAGGAAAATATCTTCGTGGATACAGAGCATCTTCCTTGGTACAAGAACTACCTATATCAGATGGTCCTCTTGGCTGCACTTATTTTTGCGGTCCTATTCTGGCTTTGGTAAGACAACTTCGATTTTATGTGTATATGCCCTTTGAGGAATTTTCTTCAAAGGGCCTTTTTTATGTCCAATAATTAGGTGATCAAAAAATGACACGCTATGCTTCAGAATTAGTTTGACTCCCTTCGGGGTCATGATATTTATCTGCTGGAACTATAATAATGTGATCTCTTCTAGATCGAAATACCAGAACCTTGAAGAGGTTCCATTATTAAGCTACTGATGACCTTTAGGAATGATCCAGAATGGATCACACATTTGTCATGATCTAATCGTATTACCCTACCTCCTTTATGGAATTCTTCCACCTCCGCCCTCTT
>JBCBKZ010000602.1:0-3673 GCA_038520955.1 Bacteroidota bacterium
GTTAGCTTGCCTAAGCGGCAGGTCATGACGGCCGCAGGGGAAACTGAACGCTATATGTATTTTGTGAAGGAGGGCATCCAAAAGTCATACTTTGAAAAAGATGGGAAACAGCATGTAATTGCCTTTGCTTATGCCCCTTCTTTTAGCGGGGTACCCGAATCCTTTCATACTCAAACGCCTTCACGCTACTTCCTGGAGACCATTACCGATAGTCACTTCATCAGAATTTCGTATGAGAAGCACACAGAGCTGATGGAGAAGCATAGAGAGATAGAGACCATGGTAAGGAAAACGCTTTCCTGGTTTTTAGTAGGGGTGATCCAACGCCAACACGAACTCATGGCCTTTGACATGGAGACCCGCTTTAAGGTCTTTGTAGAAAGAAGCTCTCATCTGCTGAATATGGTTTCTCAAAAAGACCTGGCTTCCTACCTGAGAATAGATCCCACCAACTTCAGTAAGCTCATGGGACGAATACAGATATGAGTTGAGCCAGCCATTTACAGACTTTGATAAATAATGCATTCCCTTTACCCCTTACTAGCTTGGGGTTTAAACCCCAAGCTAGTAAGGGGTAAAGACTGGCGAGATGATGCTTACATAAGTTAACCTTAGTCCTCATACCCAAAATCATGGTGTAGACCAAGAATTCCCATTCTCACAATGCTGAGCTTTGAATCACTCAATAATCAACTAAACAAGTTCAGCATATGATCACGAAACAAATTGTTAACACCCCTGATTGGATAGAAGACTATCTCTATCCCTTTGACAGCAGAATCATGGAGTTATCTGCTGGAAAGATGCACTATATAGATGAGGGAAAAGGAGAAACCCTACTGTTTGTGCATGGTACTCCGACATGGTCCTTTGTCTACCGCAAGCTCATTAAGGAATTGGCAGCAGATTACCGTTGTATTGCCATTGACCATATAGGCTTTGGGCTATCCGAAAAAGTGGAGGGATTCTCAGGAAAACCCGAAGATCATTCGGCTAATCTAGTAGAGTTTATCCATAGGATGAATCTGAGAAATGTTACCCTGGTAGTCCATGATTTTGGGGGTCCCATAGGCCTGGGAGCAGGTCTTACATTTCCGGATAGAATTAATAAAGTAGTATTGATGAACTCCTGGCTTTGGGGCACTAAGGAGGATCCCGCTGCCATAAAGGTAGATAAGATTGTGAACCAGTGGTTGGGGGAGTTTATGTACCTGAGCATGAACTTCTCAGCTAAAATCTTACTCAAACAGGCCTTTTCTGATAAGAAGCTGCTCAGCAAGGAAGTTCATCAGCATTACCTCAACCCTTTTCCCGATAAAGCCTCCCGTAAGCCTCTTTTGCAGTTAGCGCAAGCCCTGGTAGGTTCTTCTGACTGGTATCATAGACAGTGGAAGAATTTACACAGGCTCTCAGATAAAGAATGGCTGATTCTCTGGGGAATGAAAGATCCTTTTCTGGGAGCCAGCTATCTGGAAAGATGGAAAAGTAGACTCCCCTTTGCTGAAGTAAGAGAACTAGACAGTGGACATTTTGTCCAGGAAGAGAAATCTAATGAAGTGATATCTGCCATTCGGGAATTTTTGTAGGGAGGTGAAAGGCATTTCATAATTGGTCATCCAATAAATTGGTTGACCAATTATGTTTTGTTAGATTGTACATCAACAAAATTTCATGAATATGCTCCTCATGTCACCCTTAAGATCTTTTCGTAAAGTATGGCCTATCCTGCTCTTGGCATTTTGCCCAATAGTCGTATCTGCCCAAAGTCCTTCCGACCTCTTGCCGGATCTGGAGTACTTTAAATTGACTTTTCCGCTGGATGTGGATGGAAATGATTATACAGGTATTGCCTGGGAGGACAGGGACGCCCCACACATCAAATCATGGGAACAGAAAGAACTTATGGGGTGGACAGCATCTGGTGACTATGCGCCTTATTTCTTTGTGGAGGGAAATGAAGTGGTATTTAGGGCACACTGCGCAGGTGCTTTAACCAGTCCGAATGCTTATCCCAGATGCGAACTGAGAGAAAGACCAGATGGCATTGATGAACTCTGGAGCATGAATGATGAGCATGAATTAAGCGCCACCTTCAGGATTACTAACCTACCCAATGTCAAAAAGGAGGTGAACATGCTCCAAATTAAGGGGGGATTTACCAAAGATGATGATGACGGGGAAGCCTTTAGGCTGGAATATAGAGAGGGCAGTAGCCAGGGTATGCATGTAACCATTAATGAGGATAATACGCTGAATGATATTATGGAGTATTCGCTCGGGCAGACCCTGGTAGCTCGTATGTATGTAAATGATGGAGATATTACCATAGAAGTGAATAATCTGGACGTAGAAGGTAGCAGAGGAGAATGGAGTATTACCTATGAGAGCGATTTTGGCTTTGGCTACTTCAAGGCTGGCTGCTATACTCAATCCTCTATATGGACTCAGAAGTCAGGCCAAAGTACTCCTGAAGAACCCACTGCTTATGGGGAAGTGAGGTTTAGTGCACTGGAAGTAACGGGTACCAATAGTGTATCTACTACTTTACCTGACGGAATAGGCCAGAATAAGCTCTCAGTTTATCCTAATCCTTTCCAGGAATCTCTATCCGTGAAAATCCCGGAATATCAAGCGCCATTTTCCCAACTTCTTCTTCTAAATGCGCTGGGGCAAGAAATGTATAAATGGAATAGTCAGAATACCGGAGAAGAAATAGAAATTCCTGGGTCATTATCTTCCGGTATATATATGCTTCAGTGGGTAGATCAAACAGGGAAACTCCTACAAGTAGAGAAAATCATCAAGCAGTAAGCAACCCATTGGTCGGGGATTTCTTCTTTATCCTAAATAGCACACCAATATGAAATCCCTGGATAATCCCCCAATCAACATCAGGTTGAAATTAGCAGCCCTATGGACTTCTGTCATGTTTTGCTACATCTACGGAGACTACTTTGAGCTGTATGCTCCTGGAAAGGTAGAGGACCTGATGAATGGAATAGGGATGCTGGATACGCCCATGAAGTTATTCGCTGCTTCTGTCATGCTGGCTATTCCCGCTTTGATGATCTCTTTATCTATCTTTCTCAAGCCTGCTATTAGCCGTTGGTTGAACATCATCTTTGGTGTCTTTTTCACGGCTATTATGCTACTGATAGCTGCAGGTTCTCTTACTCCTTGGTATACCTTTTATGTTTTCCTGGCTTTGGTAGAAAGTGTGTTGACGGCTACGATAGTATGGCAAGCCTGGAACTGGCCTAGGGCAAGCTAGTTCGTGGATGGGAGCTTAGTTTTGAGCTTTTCCTGATACTTTCTACCTACAGGTATGCTGTGTTCGCCGACTGAAATTTCTCCGTAAGATTTTCTGCTGATGAGCTCACAGTTTACTACAAATGACTTGTGGCACCGAAGGAAGTTATTCGGTAGGTCTTTTTCTGCCTGCGTAAGGCTCTTTCTGACAACATACTTTTTACTTGCCGTGTGGTAAGTTACGTAGTTTCCACTGCTTTCCAGAAAGTACACTTCATGATTGGGAACGTATACTTGCTGATGACCATCCTGGATTAATACCTTCGATAGCTTGTCTTTCTGACTATCACTTCCTTTCAATAATCCCACCAATAAAGCTGGAAGTAAAAACAGGAAAGTATTTAGAAGAGCATTGCCAAAAATG
>JBCBKZ010000602.1:3683-3925 GCA_038520955.1 Bacteroidota bacterium
AACAATTTGAGTAGTTTCTCCAAAAACAGCTTAAGACTTTGGAAATAATACATCCGAATCAGCCAAACAGTCCCATAAAACAGGCTTGCATTCAGCAGGCTTCCATAGGCAGAGGGAATGAGTAAAGTCAGGTCCTTGCTGTAAAAGTATCCAATGGTCAACTCAAAAGAAGGGACATTTACTAATATCCATCCCGCCATCCAAAGCACGAGATGAATCATTTTTTGAGAAATGGGCATATC
>JBCBKZ010000603.1:0-3919 GCA_038520955.1 Bacteroidota bacterium
TCTGGCCATAGGGCAGAAAGGTATATCAGACTTCCAGGCTCTTCTCTCTCAGGAAATGGAAGTAGACCATTACCATATTTCTTCCTCCTTTGAGACCAGTCAAATCAAGTCATTAGTCCATCAGTTGGGCAATTACTCTACTCTCATAGTTTGTGTACACGCAGATAAGATGAAGTCTACACAAGCCTATGACATGGAGGATAACTACTATCATCTACTGGATCTCCTGGTAGGTCATCCTTCTGTGGTCTTGATCATCTTTGGTAGTGCCTACATCCTGAATAAGGTCTCCCACGCTAACCGCTTTGATGCAGTGTTAATGGCTTACCAGAATAGCCTTTACACACAAAGAGCAGCAGTAGAAGTCCTTACAGGCAAAATCAAAGCTGTAGGGTCTCTTCCTATGGCGTTAGGGAAAGATTTTCCCCTAGGGCATAAATGCTAGTTACTGGTATCCCTGGGCTTGGAGGTTAAAGAGTTCTGCATAGGTCCCATCCAGGGCTAGGAGTTCCTCATGGGAACCCAGTTCCAGCTTATGCCCCTTTTCCAGGACTAGAATTCTATCGGCCATTCTCACAGTAGAAAATCTGTGAGAAATGAGTACGGCCGTTTTTCCTTTGGTTAAATCAGAGAAGCGTTGGAAGACCTCATATTCCGCCCTGGCATCCAGGGCAGCGGTAGGTTCATCCAGTATTAGGAGTTGGGCATCCCGCATATAGGCACGACCTAAGGCTACTTTTTGCCATTCTCCTCCGGAGAGGTCTACCCCTCCCTCAAATCGTCTTCCCAACAATTGATCAAAGCCCTTATCCAGGCGAGTAATGACCTGATTGGCCAGTGATTTTTCAGCGGCATATTCTATGATGGGCCGCTCTTCCTTTTTCCAAATATTCCCAACAGCTATGTTCTCTGCTGCTGTCATTTGGAAGCGGACATAATCCTGAAAAATAACTGAGATAGCCTTTCTCAATTCTTCCAGACTATAGTTTTTCAGGTCCTGGCCATCCAGTAAAATTCTCCCTTCAGAGGGGTCGTATAGTCTCGCAATCAGCTTGACCAGGGTAGTCTTCCCTGCACCATTCTCTCCTACTAAGGCCAGTTTCTCACCTGCGTGTAAGTGGAAGCTTACATCCTTAATGGCATATTCTTCCTTAGATGGGTACTTAAAGCTGACGTTCTCAAAAATGAATCCGTCCCTAATGGGGTTGGGAAGAATGATGGGATTTGATGGGGTATTGATTTCAGGGGTTATTTCCATGAAATCAAAAAAGTCCTTAAGATATAAGGCACTTTGGGCTATGACGGAAAAGCGGCTAAGTACACCTCTCAATAGCCCTCGTAACCTGCTAAATGAACCTGCCAGGAAGGTAAGGTCTCCAATACTTATTTCTCCTGAAATGGCCTGGAGAACAATGACTACATAAGCTGCATAGTACCCTAAATCTCCTAATGAACCGAAGAAGGTTCCCCAGCCTGCTCGCTGAATAGCTAATTTTTTGTTGGCTTGATAGTAGTTATCAGCTACATCTGCAAAGCGGTCTGAGATAAAGTTTGCCAGGCCAAAGATCTTTACTTCCTTGGCCGTTTCATTACTCGCACCTATATAACGGAGGTAGTCTAATTCTCTTCGCTGAGGAGTCCAGCTTCTGGCGAGTGAATAGCCTCTTTGGTTAAAATGGGTTTCATTGATAAAAGAAGGAATTACGGCAATAATCAGAATCAGAATCAGCCAGGGATTGAAGGCTACTAGGCCCAATGCCAGGAAGAGAATGGTGATAAAGTCCTGAATCTGGGTAAGAAACTGGGACATGAGCATGACCCTATTGGTGGTTTGCCTTCTGGCCCTTTCCAGCTTATCAAAGAAGGTAGC
Organism: Bacteroidota bacterium; assembly: GCA_038520955.1. Classification (GTDB taxonomy): domain Bacteria; phylum Bacteroidota; class Bacteroidia; order J057; family J057; genus JBCBKZ01. The sequence goes on from JBCBKZ010000603.1 coordinate 1,871, forward strand.
ATCCTCAAACTGAGGTAGGTCCAGAGAGGCCGCATGCTTCATTAAGGATACTGAAGTCTTATTCGCAAACAAGTCTCCCAAAAGAGCATCTACCAAACTGATCCCTCTGCTGAGAATGGCTGTAAAAACGGCCAAGCCTAATTCTATTCCTATGATAGTCCAGAGGTAGGTTTTATCAGCATCTGCCCCTACCTCAGACAGTCTGATCACCTCATCTATGATGAGTTTTCCCACATAAAGAACCGTAACGGGAATCCCGGCCTGGACGACCCTTAGGATGATATTTGTAATACTGAACCCTTTATGGGTTTCCCAAATCATCTTCAAAAAAGGAGGGATAAACTGAAGGGCTTCCAGATTATCTTTAAAACTTAACTCTCCTCCATAGCGTTGACTTTTCCCTGATGCAGAGAATATACCTTTCTTTTTAGCCATACATATTGTTCAAAATAGCAGCCAAGCAGAGACTGTGCTTTCTAAATAGCACACAGACCCAAATGTTTGTGACACTTGGGAAAATTATTTGATACGGGGTGCTAATTATAGTTTTAGCTTATCAAAAAATTCTTTCAGCTCTGCCTTTATCTCGGGGAGTTTCTTCTCAGGAAGTTTTATGTAGGTCCTTCCATGCCGCTGTTCAGCTTCCAGCATGAACTTATGTAGGTCCCCTAGATGGTTTTTCTTCCTGGCTAAATCCAGATGTAAGGGGAGCATCACCAGCATATCATGATTCATACCTACTATGCGGGTATACAGTAACCACATCAGGCTATAGAAGGCTACATCATGAGATTCATCAGGCCCAATAAGGGTATCCCATCTTTGGCTTACAGCCATCTCTTCCACCAGATCTATAATTTCGGTTGGTGCTTTGGGGACTTTTTTCAGGTCATTATACAGATCCAGGTACACATCTATATTAGCCTGGAGAATGATTTCACGCTCTTCCTGCTCTTTCTGTTTCTGCTCCTCATATTCATTAATGATCATCCCTATTTTCTCTTCTCCATACCCTATAGATTCCGCAAAGGAGAGGCAAATTTTATATTCTCTATCATCAATGTCCCCATCAATGATCATCATATAAATGAGGTTTCTCAGAGATTGCTCCATCTCATCCTCATCTTCTGGGATGATAAGCTCCAGGTTAGCGGCATTTTCATATACATAGTCCAGGTCTGATTGCATCATTCCCAGTGTTTCTGCTGCCTCTAAGAGAAGGGCCTCTTCTTTATCGTCTATTTCTCCATCAGCTATAGCTACCAAATATAGATTTTGGAAGACGGCCAGATTTTGAAGCCTTTCTTTCTGCTTATGGAGATAAAAGTCTATGACCTTATCTACGTACTCCTTGCTGATATTCATTTGATTAGCGAAACGGAGTAGGCTTTTGTACTCTCTGGGGTCTATTTCGCCATCTGTGATCATGGTAAGGACCACCATTCTCAACTCATGCTCACACTCTTCCTCATCCTCAGGGACGATAAAGTCCAGTTTGTCTACATTTTCAATGATTTCCCCAAACTCGTCCTGGCTCAACCCCATTCCTCTGGCCATTTCGGCTAGTAGTCTGATCTCTTCTTCTCTAAACTCACCATCAGCATGTGCCATAATGCTGATATTCTGAAATGTGATGAGGTGCTTTTCTTTAGGGGTCATAAGTCGAATTTAGCTAGGGGCGTACTTCTATATTACTTTTTCTTCTTCTTTTTGCTGGACTTAGCTAGTGGATTAAATGACAGACACTGATCAACCCAGTAAGTAAGTGCTTCTTCCTTATCCACCGCTTCTGGTTGGATAAACACATATCCCTTCATGGCTCTTCCAGTGAAATCCATTTCACTTACTCCTTCTTTTTCCAACGCAGCTTCATAAGCTTCCGGTCCTATCCTGGCCATCAGTCTATTTTTAACGATCCCCACACACATTTTATCATCCACCATAAAACAAAGTCCTCCCATCATTTTCTTATCCAGAAAGTGAACAGACTTTTCTCTAAGGATCTTACTGACTCTTTCAGCCAGCCATTCATCGTAAGCCATGATAGAA
>JBCBKZ010000604.1:0-3907 GCA_038520955.1 Bacteroidota bacterium
GGGCGTTTCAGGGACTTTCGCAAAACCATCCTCTACTATGGGTTTGTCTATGCCCTTCACCAGATCTTCCCACCAATCTATATCTACTGAGTGATGTTCCAGGGCCACAAAGTTTTGAGTAGCCGCCGCGCAGTGCACATTGGCCATAAAGGAAATAGGCGTCCCGGCAAAGTGCATGGCCATGGCTATACCCTTCTCCTCTGCATAATCTCCTATCTTTTTCGTTTCCAGGAGTCCGCCTGAGGATGCCAGGTCAGGCTGGATCATGTCTACTGCGCGGGTATCGCAGAGCTTGATAAATTCTTCCTTCAGATAAATATCCTCACCCGTAAGAGTGGGTACGTCTATAGAAGTGGTAATCTCCCGCCACATGTCAGTGTACTTCCATGGAATCATGTCTTCCAACCATGCTAACTGGTAAGGTTCCAGGGCCTTGCCCAGACGGATACAATCATTCACCCCAAAGTGTCCAAAATGGTCAGCCGCCAATGGAATTTCATAGCCTACTGTTTCTCTCACAGCAGCCACATATTCAGCCAGTATATCCAAGCCCTTAGGGGTAACCTGTACACGGGTAAAAGGATGTTCAGTAGCACCGTACGACATGGGTTCACCTGACCACTGCCTGCCTATGTCCCAAAAGTTGGAATTGACTACTGTTCCCTTCTTTCCTTTTAGCATTTCTATCCCAAAATCCATCTTAAGAAAGGTGAAGCCCTTGTCTACCCGTTCTTTCATTCTGGTGGCATAGGTAACAGGATCATTTGAGCGAGTGGTATCACAATACAATCTGACTTTATCTCTGTACTTACCGCCCAATAATTGGTAAGCAGGGACACCATAGGCTTTACCTGCCAGGTCCCAGAGGGCCATTTCTACTCCGCATACACCCCCCGCCTGCCTGCCGTGGTAACCAAACTGCTTGATGCGTTTGAAGATCATTTCCACATTACAAGGATTCATCCCCAGGATTCGGCTTTTCAGAAATAGGGCATATCGCCAACTGGCCCCATCTCGCACTTCTCCTAATCCATAAATTCCCTGGTTGGTATCTATTCTGATGATGGGACAACGCATAGGGGCTCCACTCACCTCTGCAAAACGCATATCCGTAATCTTTAAGTCGGAGGGTTTGGACAAGCGGGACACTTTTTGAGTAGCTACCTCTACACTTTCCTCGGCAGAGGCATGGATGAGACTTCCCAAAGAGAGTCCGCCTAGTGCGGCAGTCTTCATAAAAGACCTACGATTAGAATGAGATTGTTTTTTCATGGATTAGTTTGGTTGGGTGAATTCAATCTACTGACTGGTATCCTGTTGATGAGAGAGGCTCTTATCCAAAGAGATTCTCTCAATTATACTCTTAGAGAGAATCCGTTTTTTTACGAATACCAAGTCCTCGTATGCTAAACAAGATAGCTTACAGTTTGATGATCATGTTAGCCGTAGGCTTAGCCATGATTTTTCCTGATCCCTTTGTTTCCTGGGGCAGTTTCCAAACCAAGACATTGATTGTTCCTCTCCTCCAAATCATCATGTTTGGAATGGGGACAGCTATGAGCCTTCAGGATTTTGCCGGAGTCATCAGGATGCCGAAAGGTGTCATGGTAGGGATAGTTTGTCAGTTTACCATCATGCCCTTTGTGGGGTATACCTTAGCCAAGGGAACGGGGCTGTTTCCGCCAGAAATAGCTGCAGGTATCATTCTGGTAGGCGCATCTCCCTCCGGTCTGGCGTCCAATGTCATGGCCTACTTGTCTAAAGGGAATCTGGCACTTTCAGTTACCCTAACCGCAGTGGCTACTTTGTTGGCGCCTCTTCTGACGCCCTTTCTCATGGAAAGTCTGGCAGGAACACTTGTCCCTATTGATTTCCTGGGCATGATGTGGAGCATTGTGAAGATCGTGATCATTCCTATCGCACTGGGGCTTCTGTTTAATCACTTCTTTCATGGAAAACTCCCCTGGTTAGATAAGGCTATGCCTTATGTATCCATGGTTTCCATAGGGGTGATTATCACCATCATTACGGCCAACGGAAGAGACAGCCTATTAACGGTAGGCCTAGCACTGGTGGTAGTATGCCTCGTCCACAACTTATTGGGATTTGTCCTGGGATATTGGGGGTGCAGGCTGGTAGGCATGCCGGAACGAGACTGCCGGACCATTGCCCTGGAAGTGGGCATGCAGAATGGAGGGCTTGCCTCTGGCATAGCTGTAGAGATGGGCAAAATAGCTACCGTTGGACTGGCACCTGCTATATTTGGTCCTATGATGAATATCACCGGTTCTTCTCTGGCCATGTGGTGGAGAGGACAACCTATACCTGAAGAAACAACCGCTAACACATAAGATTCTCATGAAATATCTATGCAACCTACTCATCTTGCTTCTCCTACCTGGAACTGTATTCTCTCAAGCACCCAGCATGGAGGATATGCTATTTTTTACGGAAGAATGGACGGGAGAAAGATTTGAAGACGGAAGACCCAAGGTAGCTGATGCCCTTCTGGAAAGATTGAAGAAAGTTTCCATAGAAGAAGCCTGGGGCGTGATGAGAGGCAAGGGTTACCACAACCAGTTTGCTGGTGATTGGGTAGTTCTACATGAAGATCAGGCTATGGTGGGCAGAGCCCTGACCGTTCAGTTTATGCCCAAAAGACCAGAGTATGCTGACAGGGCCCTTAAGAAAGGTCATGAATCAGGACGAGTAGGTGCCATGAATTCATGGCCCATAGATATGTTGGTGGAAGGAGATGTATATGTAGCAGATGGATACGGAAAAATCAAAAATGGTACCCTCATAGGAGATAACCTGGGAAATTCTATCTACGCCAAGTCAAAAAATGGGGTAGTGTTCAATGCCAGTTCCAGAGACCTGGAAGGGCTGGAGAAGATAGATGGATTTAATGCCTGGGTAAAAGGTTGGGACCCTACCTATCTGATGGAGTCCATGGTTACAGGAATTAATACACCCATCAGAATAGGCGAAGCTACCGTTTTCCCGGGAGATGTAGTTCTGGCCAAGAAAGAAGGGGTTATTTTCATTCCTGCCCATTTGGCGGAAGAAGTAGCCATCAATGCAGAGTTCATTATGCTGAGAGATAATTTTGGGATTACTCGCCTGAAGGAAGGTAAATACACACCTGGTGAGATAGATACCCGCTGGACTGATGAAATTAAGCAGGATTTCCTGGGTTGGCTGGATGATAATCCTGAAAAACTGCCTATGTCCAGGGCCGAGCTGGATGAATACCTTAAAAATAGAACCTGGTAGCTTAGCTTGGATCATCCAAGTCAATTTTTGTCCAGTATGTAAACTAACCACTTACCAGCTAAGTCGGGGCCACTGCCTCCGAAATAGAGTTAGTGGCGGATTTCAAAGGAACTATTCCTGCTTCAAGTTCATTCATGGGAAAATAAGCGCCATGAGAACTTTGAGTAAAATCATCGTCTATTTGTTGTTGATCATTGCGGTAGAGATAATGGCTACTTATGTGATCACGTATAAAGGATCGGACAATACAGAAGGGGAAACGCCCCCCAAGAGTTTTCATTCCATACCTGACACGCTGGATCATACACTGGAGATGGGGATTAGGTTAAAGTATAAAGCGAAGGCTGATAAAATGTATTAATAGGGTAAGTTGGTTTCCAGTGCTTCGTCGCCTTCCGCGGCAGTCCATATCTACCCTGTGGACTCTATTTTGGCATTTGCCCCAAAATAGAGGAAAAACGCTTTGCCCCGCCAATGCATCCCACTTGCCTCCCACAACCCGTGGAGGAACGGCCTAGTCCCTAAATACCTATTTTCTTTATTCACTCATCCTTTTTATTGGATTCCTATTCATGTTAGCTTAAAAAACCAATCCCTCTAGGGATCCTGAGGCTTCTTCTGGATCTAATCC
>JBCBKZ010000605.1:0-3906 GCA_038520955.1 Bacteroidota bacterium
CTTGTTAGGTATCTGTAATCAGCAGTCACCGGGAAATAAGTAGGAGAAGTAGACCTAAAGACTTCCATCTTATCTTTGTCTTCAGGGTGAATTCTGATTACAGATACCTAACAAGGAACAACCAATATGTATGGCTGGAAGACACCCTTTGTAAAGAGCTGGAAGATGGAAGTATTTTAGGAATCACGAAAGATATCCATGATTCAAGAAATACTCAATATACGCTAAAGCAAACGCTTCAGCTCCGTGATAAGATTATGGATACTTCTCCAGATATCCTCTATATTTTCGACATTATCCATCAGAGAAACGTCTATGCAAATAAGTCTCTCTTCTCTGAATTAGGATATACTGAGAGAGATGTACAGGAATTGGGAACCAATTTGCTTACAATGCTGATTCATCCAGATGACCTGGACAAGGTAGCTCACCATCATTCTCAGGTTTTACCTGGTCTTCAGGATGGAGAAATAGCCACCCTGGAATACAGAATGTATAGCAAATTGGCGGAGACCTATGTCTGGCTGGAATCTCTCGAAAGCGTCTTCGAAAAAGATAAAAATGATAAGGTGAGTACCGTCATGGGAATCGCCAGAAATATCAATGCAAAAAAACTGGCTGAAGTAGCCCTGACAGAATCGAATAAACAGCTAAAACAGGCCATACATTTTCAGGAAAAAATTCTGACCACCTTTCCTGAAATCATCTTTCTCTATGATCTGGAAAACAGTAAAACCACCTTCATCAATCAGAAGGTATTCCGGTTTCTGGGGTTCACTGAAGAGGAAATTGCTCAGAGGGAAGAGAGCCTCACCAGACCCTTCATTCATCCTGAGGACATAGAAAAAGCAAATAGATTTTATGAGGAGGTACTCCCTAAGTTGGCGGAAGGAGAGACCGCTAATCTCATCAGAAGACTCATCAGAAAAGTTGGAAAAGTAGTCTGGTTATCTGCCAACTACTCTGTTTTTGAATCTGACTCCAAGGGAAATACGACTAAGGTTATTGCTGTTGCAGTAGATGTCACAAAAGAAAAAGAAGAAGAAGAAAAGAAGATCATAGCGAATAGGGAGTTAGAGCAGTTTATTTACTCCACCTCCCATGATCTCAGAGCCCCTGTCAGGCACATCTTATCCTATGTGTATAAGGTGAAGGAGGACGAAAAAGATAATCTGTCAGATAGTGGGAAGGATTTCCTGGATAGGGTAACATTAGCAGGCAGAAGACTTGGGAAAATGATTGATGAACTTCTTGCCTACTCCAAAAGCAGGAACAAAAAACCAGAGAAAAGCTGGGTTGATTCCCAAAAAGTCGTGCGTCAGGTTCTGAAGGCCTTTAGGCATAGCCATTCCTCGCAAAAAGTTTCCTGGAGCTTAGGTGAACTACCAGCCTGCTATGCTGATGAGAATATGTTTATTCAGCTTTGGGAAAACCTTATTTCTAATGCACTCAAATACTCTTCTGGTCGGGAAGAGTCTAAAATCAGTATCACTGCTGAGGATAATGGCCATGAAATCATTTATGCTATCCATGACAATGGGGTAGGCTTTAACATAAAATACGCTGATAAACTATTCTCCCCCTTTCAGCGACTTCATAATGAACAGGAGTTTCCAGGAAATGGGATAGGATTGGCCAATGCAGATAGAATTGTGAAACTACATGAAGGAAGAATATGGGCAGAAAGTACCTTAGGGGAAGGAGCCTCTTTCTTTTTCAGTCTACCTAAGGCTAAAGCTGTATCCGTCATTTAGTCCGAATTGGGGACCTAAATCAATGTCAGTTTAGCCAAATACTCATAATGTGGGCCTTCATAGAGTAACCTACAACTAAAACCATGCATCTGTGCGAATTCCATGAGGGTTTCTGCATCCAGGAATAGCCAGCCAAAAGAGTCTCCTTTGGCGTCTCTGTATTCCATTCTGTAGGTTACTTCTCCATAATACTTTTCCTGAGCCAGGGCTTCCTCCTCATCTTCAAAGAGGTAAATGAGATCTGAAGAATCCATAATGATTTGCCCATTCTGAGATAGAAAATCCTTAGCTCTCTCCAGAAAGGTGCTTAGCCCCGCAATGGTTCCAACCATCCCTACACCATTCATCATTAACAAGAGGGTATGATAGGTAGCGGGCGCCATGGTGAAAAAGTCTTGGTGACAAGCTTTTTTAATTCTTCTCTCCTTCATCACTTCTACCGCTCCTGGAGAAATGTCTATAGCCGTAACATCCAGTCCCATGAGTTGGAGAATGTAGGAATGCGTCCCTGCTCCAGCTCCTATGTCCAGTACCTTTCCTTCACACGTATTCAGGGCCGTCTGCTCCCAGGCGGGCATATCTCCCCAGCCTCTAAATAGATGTTCCACAGGGATAATATCATCCTCAGCCATGTCTGAGTACACACGGATTTCTTCTCCTCTTATACCCAGCTGGTAATCCAGGACAGCTTGTCCCAGAGGATCTTTCAAGGGGTCAGTTATCAGGGATTGGGGCATGGACTATACTTGCTGCTGTAAAGATATCATTCCTTATACAAAAGTATAAGATTCCCACCCCCAATTCGTGCAATTTTATGTATTGCCTGCTCACGTTCGTAAGTCAGTTTATCCGTCAGGAGAATGGAGAGTGTGAGCCCACTAAGCTGGGCAGATTCTGCCTGCTTAATCAAGGTCTCATCTATCCCAAATCCTCCATCCGTACACAGGAGAATGTGGGTGGGTAAGTTCTTTTGTCGTGTACCTAGCTTGATGGCTTTAGCCAAGGCCGCTTTGAGGTTACCTTTCCCGCCAGTTTGCATGCCTTTCCATAAGTTGGCTTGAGCTGCCAAGGCCGGATTCTGATAGTCTAGATGGAGCTGTGTTTCTTCCCGGTAGGATAGGAGGCTTAGTTTATCCTCTTGCCCCTGGTTGGCTACCGTTTCTCTCAGCCAGTTCTCTACAGTTATCAACCTCTTTTCTTCCTGCATGGACTCAGACACATCTACCAGCCAAAGCCAGTGAACGGGTTCTTGGGTGCTGATGGATGCATCTTTCAAGGGAGGAAAGAAGATTTCGGGAACCGGGATGTAGGGAATAGAAGTAGTAGACTCATCAGTTAACTCAGCATATAGTAGCTGGATATTTACCTCTTTCTGTGAGAATAAAGGAAGAAAGGTGGTCTGAATAAAATACTGAGACTTGGTGGCCCCTCCATAGCGTTCTTCAGATGGGCCTGCTTTCTTGAAAGCTTTAGCTCCTTTCAGAAATTCCTCCATTAAGCCCGCTAAGACATCTACTTTTCTATTATTCTGTTTGGCCGCTTTAAGACGATCGAGGGAAAGCTGAAGTTTCTCGCTCTCCTTTTCTATGTCAGGAGTATATGCAGAGGCTATGGCGTACATGAGGGCCTCACAACTACGCATACAGGGAGAAAGGTGTCTGTTAAGCTCTTCAGGTCTGGAGGATACAGATTGAGGGGTTTTCCCAAGGTGTTGGCGGGTGCTTTCCTGCACATCCAGAAAAAGGCCGTCCCACTGCTGCATCAATTCTCTTAGGGTTTCTAAGTGAGGTTCTTTCAGGTAAGCTTTATCTGAGGAGTGTTTAGCTAGTTTCTGGCTAAGCGTTTTCCCTTTCTCCCATAACTGCTGCTGTAGCTCAGCATAGGGAGAGGCAGGGACCTGAGACAAAGAAGTTGACCAATCTTCCCAATAAACTTCATCATGCTCCCAAGCGGGTAATCCTCCCTTCATTTTCTCCTGATATAAACGTGCATGCCAATAAATGGAGTACTCACGGTAGTAGGTATGAATCTCTTCCTGATAAGTGATGACTTTCTCAGAAAGGGTTATCCAATGATTCAGATAGGAATGAAGGGGACCTAATTCCTCTTTAGCTTGCTGATGAAGCGGAAGACACAAACAGGATAACAGAAG
>JBCBKZ010000606.1:0-3894 GCA_038520955.1 Bacteroidota bacterium
CTCTTTAACCTGTTTGGAACAGATCAGGTAAAGAGTTCGAGAGACTTCTCTAATATCTTTTCTTTGGTGCTCACGAATGATGATTTTTTATTTCTTAGAACGTGTGTTCAATCTACTAAATTTATACATGTATATGTCATATTGCTGCTTCAACTGATGGATATTTATGCTAAACAACCAAAACAAATTCTAAGCGATACCCGTTTTGGTTATTTCATTTTTCGAACTTCCTAATTTCATATAATACCGCACTTCCACGATCCGAGTCACGGTTAGCAGCCAACCAGGAGTTTAGGCCATTTGTACTAGCAGATATTAAGCGATTTTTACCATGTATATATTTTTCACTCAGTAGACTGACGTAAAAAGCATCAAAAGGCATGGCTTTTTTCTCCTCAATCCGGAAGCCATACTGGCTCACCAGTTGAGAAAGTGCCTCGGGGGTAAAGTGATATAAATGCCGGGGAACATCATACGCAGCCCAGTCTTTCTGATAGGAGTCTGCATCTTTAGAGAGATAATTAGGAACTGCTATGAAGAGCGTCCCATTCGGCTTAAGGATTTCATGCATCTTCTTGATGTAATCATGTAGCTGATGTACATGTTCCAGCACATGCCACATACTGATTACATCATAACTAGTGGGCGATTCCTGAAAAAGTTGGGTAGGCTCAAAAACCTGATCACCCAATAGCTCCTTAGCCTGAGCTCTGGCTCCTTCATCTGGTTCTAACCCTTTCACTGACCAACCTGCCTTTTGCATCACGCTGAGAAATTCTCCAGTTCCACACCCTATGTCCAATATACTCCCTTCGTTAAGACCAGAATCTTTCTCCACCAGGTTCTTTTTCATTTTCAAGGTGTACTGCCTGACGATTTGGTAAGCAGTGCTAATGATCCCCCTATTGGTGTTGGAGTGAGAAATGTACTCTTCAGACTGGTAGTATTTCCCAATCTCCTCTTCCACAGGAATTCCCTGGGTAAATCTCAACGAACAGTCCAAACACTCCCAGATTTCAAATTCCTCATGGGAGACGGTATAATCTTTGGCTGTAAGTTTTAGCTGAATACTTTCACTTGCACAAACGGGACAACAAGAGTGGAAAAAGAATGACTGAGCAAGTCTGTTGGGCAGCGTGTTAATCATGTTCCAAATTACACAATTCCGCCTATTTTCTGTCGAAAAGTGCTTTTTTGCATGAGAGTCACTTTATTAGAACCTACTTACTAACGGAATATTCGCAAAAATAACAACCTGATTATCAAACTCTTAACAACAAAAAAGGCACATAAAACTATGGTTTTATGTGCCTTAGAATAAATCGTGCTGTACCAATGGCTGAAAAGCCCTTTTTTATGCAATTCTCAGGGCTATTTTAGCGGCCCATAAAGACCATCAAAACAGAAATGTCTGCTGGGGAAACACCGCTGATCCGGGAAGCCTGTCCGAGATTTCTGGGTTTAGCATTTCCGAGCTTTTCTCTCCCTTCAGCTGAGAGGGCAACTATCTTCGCATAGTCGAAATTTTCCGGTAAGGTAATTTCATCCATCCGCATCATCTTATGGGCAAGTTCCTGCTCCTTCCTGATGTAGCCTTCATACTTAATCTGAATCTGCACTTGTTCGATTATCTCCTTTTTCGAATTATTTATAATTTCAGATAAATCAGATCTGGTAGAAGCCAAAGAAAAAATATCCACTTGGGGTCGGGTCAGCAAAGAAGCCATTTTTACTTTTTGCTTAATGGGAGAAGTTCCCTGAGATTCCAAATATCCATTCACTTCTTCTGGAAGAATTGAGGTGTTGGCGAGCATTTTCTTGATCTCATTTACCCGATCTCTCTTCTCCATCATAGTATCAAGTCTCTCTCTTGAAGCCATTCCAATCTCATATCCCAGTTCCGTCAGTCTTAAATCTGCGTTATCCTGCCTCAAAAGTGTTCGATATTCTGCCCTTGAAGTGAACATTCTGTAAGGCTCCTTGGTCCCTTTATTCACCAAATCATCTATCAAAACCCCGATATATCCCTGGTCTCTTCTGATAATTACGGCCTCTTTTTCCTGCACTTTTCTGGCGGCATTCATACCGGCTACCAATCCTTGAGAGGCCGCTTCCTCATATCCGGTAGTTCCATTGATCTGTCCAGCGAAGAAAAGTCCTTCTACTAATCGTGTTTCCAGAGACAAATCCAGCTGAGTAGGGGGGAAGTAATCATACTCTACAGCATATCCTGGCCTGAACATTTTGGCATTTTCAAGACCCGGAATAGTCTGCATTGCTTCATACTGAACATCCTCTGGTAGGGAAGAAGAGAAGCCATTTACATATACTTCTATAGTGTTCCATCCCTCCGGCTCCAGGAAAAGTTGGTGCCTTTCCCGTTCTGCGAAACGGTTAATTTTATCCTCTATTGAGGGGCAGTACCTGGGGCCAGTACCTGAAATAGCCCCATTAAACATAGGAGATCTGTCAAAACCCGTACGCAAAATCTCATGCGTTTTCTCATTTGTGTAGGTAATATGACAGGGCCTTTGGGTCAATAATGGGGTAGTGTCAGTGAAAGAAAACTTACTTGGATCCGTATCTCCTGGCTGTTCCTCTATGCTTTTCCAGTCTATACTTCTCCCATCTATCCTGGGTGGAGTACCAGTTTTCATCCTCCCACTTTCAAATCCCAGCTGCTCCAACTGTGCCGTCAATCCTACAGAGGCACGCTCTCCACTCCTTCCCCCACCGAAGTTTTTCTCTCCTATATGGATCTTTCCGTTAAGGAAAGTCCCATTGGTAAGGACCACTGTACGTGCGGGAATCTCTAATCCAAGGGATGATTTGACCCCTTTTATCTGACCATTTTCTACTACCAAGCCTGTGATCATCTCCTGCCAGAAGTCAATATTGGGGGTTTGTTCCAGCATCAATCTCCACTTTTCCGCAAATCTCATCCTGTCACTCTGCGCTCTGGGGCTCCACATAGCAGGACCTTTTGATCGATTTAGCATGCGAAATTGGATCATGGTCTCATCTGTAACGATACCAGAGTACCCTCCAAGTGCATCTATTTCTCTAATCAACTGGCCTTTTGCCACCCCACCCATAGCTGGATTACATGACATTTGGGCTATGGTATTCATGTTCATGGTAGCGAGCATGACCCGCATTCCCATATTTGCCGCCGCTGTTGCTGCTTCACAACCGGCATGGCCTGCCCCTACAACGACTACATCATAAATCGGAAACATAGTTTCTGCCTATTCTTTTCTTACTTTTTCTACTTGAGAAGACTGCAAAGTTACGATTTCCCTAAGGATGATTCCCTATCATACGTAACAGAGAGAGAATAGATCCCTTAAAAAATGGCGGTACCTGAGGGATTTCCACCTCTCTTTATGGTCTCATTCTCCAGAAATGCTCTCATATATGCTCAGGAAAAAGAGGTTTACTCCATAGTAAACCCTTGAGGTAGGCTTTCGGTTTGAAGGAAAATTCCATAAATCCTCCCTTTTCCAGAGAGATAATGGCCAATGAATTGAGGGTGTACGTCTCTTTCTTACTTTTAAAAACCCTCTCTGAACACAGATTTTTACACTAATTCTTCTTATGGACTAGGGCCTTTTTCTTCTCAAAAGACTGTAAATAAGAAAAATGTTTATCCTTTTTGAGGGGAGTCCATCCGTAATTCTTCAGATAATTATGCACTCATTACCCAAGATACAAGAAATCTAACCCTTATTTTCACCCCCACTAAGGGAGACAAGTCGCCTCAAAAAGATCTATTACCTCCCTAAATTCAAACTCAAACTCTCTACTTGGATTAAGAATCCCCCTAATAAGACCCTACCTTTTCTAGTTCTTGAATATTTAACAAGGTGCTATGCGGGGAAATACTCCTCAGAA
>JBCBKZ010000607.1:0-3879 GCA_038520955.1 Bacteroidota bacterium
TAATATTAAAGATTCTCCCCAGTTCCGCACGGAACTATATACCCCATGAAAGATGCCTTAAATATTACCGACACAGGTATTTGAAATTCTCATTTGTTAGATAAACTGTTTACGAGGTGGAGTCCAGAAACCACCTAAAAAAACGGGGCGCATTCTGAAAAGCCTTACGAGTAAGAACCATGAAAAATCGACCTATGAAGAAGATTAGAACATTATTGCTAATGATGGGATTTATGGCAGTTATGACTAGCTGTACAATGACCCTTCCTGTAGCGGCTACTGCTAATGACTTTGGAAATAAAGTTGGAACTGCAAAAGCTACAGTCATCATTGGACTTTTCTTTGATCAGGATGCTAGTATTAAAGCTGCAGCCGCTAATGGTGGAATCACAAAGATTTCTACTGTGGATGTTAAGCAAACAAATATCCTAAACCTCTTTGTAACCTTTGAAACCATCGTTACAGGAGAATAATAGACACAATATGAAAGGGGCGTTAAGCCCCTTTCATTAATTTACGGATAGATGAGAGTGTTCTTGTTAGCCATCTTTCTTCTGGGGTTGATCAGTTGTGAACCTGAAGTTAATAATGGGGTTTATCTGTATAATGATATTTCATTTAAGTTGCAGGAGAATGAATCTGTAGAAGATTCTGGCAGAGAAATCATTGCTGAATACGAGAAATACCGTTTCCCTTCAGACCTGCAAATTCCTCTGTTTAAATGCATAAAAGGAGACCAGTACACCATTTTCCTGGGAATTCCCTATGAAACATCAGTAGAGGAAATAGCAGATGCTCAACGTCTTGTTCAAGATCCTCTTCTTTTTGAATTTGGATCTAATTCTCCCTTACTCATCCGGAATCATGTTAATGGGACTTACAGCACAGAGTTTCTAGTTCCTTTAGAGGAGAATTTGTTTTATGTGCTAGCTACAAGCACTTCTCAACCTCTACTAGATTCCATCTTAACTCAAGAAATTCTTACCAACAGATTTGTATCTTCAGCTACCCATAAGCCGTAATATGCCTACTCTAAAGCGTCTTTCTTCTGTATGCTGTCTAGTTACCCTCGCGTGCATAGTAAGTTTGTCTTCATGTATGAGCATGAGACTTCCCATGAATAGTAAGCGTGATAAACTGGTAGAGACCTTTTTTGTAGAAGAGGGAATCACTCAGTACTTCATTAAGCCCTTAATGCTAAAAGGAGAAAAGAAGAGTACACTTTACGTAGACTTTACCTTTCGAGATCAGGAAGTCTCAAATGATTCCGCTACAGTTAACTTTTCCATCGAAGATGAGAATACCCTGAAAAAGATAGAAAGCTTAACGCTAATTACTTCAGACCAGACGGTATCAGTCAGTGATATTTCTTTTCTACTTACTAAGGATAGAGGAGGGTCATTCGAATCCAGGTATTCTTCCAGAATACCCCTTGAAGAGGTGAAAAAACTTTTTGAAAAGGAAGAATGGAAGGCTACTGTCCTGAACGAAGGCTCCACCATGCGTTTTTCTTCCAGTGGAAAAGCGGAGAGGTCTATTGAGAAATTGAATGAAAGGATATTCTCGCAATTAGTTAACTAATCCCCATTTCACTCTAAGCATTAGCCCCGTTTCCTTATTGTTGAGAGAGAATATTCTTGCCTAGCATAAAACGATAAATGTCTTTCGCCCATGTCTGGTACGTCAGAGCGGAAGGGTGTACCCCATCACTAAAGAACACGTCTCCAGGAAGGTGAGCCAGATCCGGGAACTTCTGTTTCCATTTTTCAAACCTTATAGGGTCATCAGGGTAATAGACATTCTCCATATCATTGACCAATCCAGCTAAGGTTTTGCCATGGATGTCTACCAGTCCTCCTATGAAGAATTGTAGGATAGGCGGAAAGGCAGGAAACTGCGCGATGGGAGGCATGTGTAGACAAATGATTAGCGTAGATGGATATTTTTGTTGGAGGGTGGTGATGAGAATTCTCATATGCCGCTTCCACCTTAAAGGCGTATTCAATCCAAAGGCATCATTACCCCCCAACCCTATGAGTACCAGATCTTGTAGGGCATCTGGAACAGTAGGGATGAGGTGATCAAGTACCTCTTTGGCGGTATACCCACTCTTTGCTATTACTTCCCAATTTACGGTGGCCTGCTGACCTTCTGCTAAGAGATCTGCTAGAGCACCTGTAAATCCATCCTTATGTGATTCCACTCCAATTCCGTCCATGGTACTTTCTCCCAGAACCAGAAGGTTGAGCTTCCTCTTGCCTGTTCCACTTACTCCCTTTGTGTCAGTGGGAGCTTCCAACTTGGGGACCTTCGATCGCGTTCTTTTGCCGGCAATTAACAGAAACGGAATGGAGGGGATGAATAGGATAATCCCCAGGAAGTATTTGATTAGATGCATAGAGCAGAAAAAAGAAGGCTTCCCTAAACTTAGGGAAGCCTGTTAAGAACATATTCTCAGGGATTAAGCAGCATAGATTTCAGCTACTTTGTCCCAGTTGATAACGTTAAAGAAGGCTGAGATATAATCAGGACGACGGTTCTGATAGTTCAGATAGTAAGCATGCTCCCACACGTCTAGTCCTAGAAGAGGAGTTCCCTGCTCATCAGCTACATCCATCAGAGGGTTATCCTGGTTAGGCGTAGAAGTAACAGCTACGCTACCATCCGCTTTCTTGATCAACCATGCCCATCCGGAACCGAAACGAGTAGCGGCTGCTTTAGCAAAAGCGTCTTTAAACCCGTCATAAGAACCAAAAGCAGCATTGATAGCGTCTCCTAAAGCACCTGAAGGTGTACCACCTCCGTTAGGGCTCATTACTTGCCAGAAAAGTGTATGGTTGTAAAAGCCTCCTCCATTATTTCTAACAGCGCCGTTAGCAGGAGAAGCTAGTAATTCTTCAATACTCTTATCAGCCAAATCAGTCCCTTCAATAGCTGCATTCAGTTTGTTGGTATATCCATTGTGGTGTTTTCCATGGTGGATTTCCATGGTTCTTGCATCTATATGCGGCTCTAGTGCATCATGTGCGTAAGGTAGATCTGGAAGTGAAAATGCCATAATTGTGTTTATGTTTAGTGTAATGGTGATAGGTAAACAAAACTAATATGCATAACCCTGATATGCCAGTATGGTTGGAAAGGAAGGGCTATTTTTTCATCAAAAGGCGAATTTTGTTCGTCTTTGAGCCTGTGATTTACTTTGTGGAGGAGTATAATTGGTGTAATTTTAACTTATGGCTGGACAGGCATTTGATAAAATTATCAAAGAAAACCTGACTGCTTCTTTCCTCAACCTGTTAAAAGATCTTCTTGGACTTGAACTTTCTGAAACTATTCCTTTAGAGGGCTTAAAGCATACTAGCCTTAGAAGGGAAGTAGACTTTCTGGCTAAAGCAAAAACTATTCAAGGAGAAGAGTTCATCCTCCATATTGAATTCCAGACTCATGATGAGAAAGCCATGGTCTACCGCATGGCAGAATACGCTGGCGTTTTATTGAGGAAGTATCAAATCCCAATTAAGCAATTTGTCGTATACCTAGGTGCGGAAGTTTCTAATATGAATGTCCGCTTGCCCGAGAAGCAAGTGATTTCTGGCTTTGAATTGATAAGTCTGAACCAGTTCTCTTATAAGCACTTTATTAGCTCTAATGCACCTGAAGTAATAGTCTTGGGAATTCTTTCTGACTTCGAAGGTAGATCAGGGAAAGAAGTTAGTCGGGAGATTATTCAGCGTTTAAAAGACCTTTCTATGGATAAGGTGAGATTAGAAAAGCACATAGGTCAGCTGGAAATCTTAAGTAATCTTCGTAATTTAAATGAGACCATTTATCAAACTATTAAAGAAATGCCATTTACCATAGATATCAGTAAGAGCCGTT
>JBCBKZ010000608.1:0-3874 GCA_038520955.1 Bacteroidota bacterium
GGCTCCATAGTTAGGCTAATTACCTCACTGTAGCGGGGTGCACCATCCAGTTCAAGTTGTTTGATTCTATAATAGAAGTTGATAGGTTCTTCTTCCTGAATATTCTCATCCAGGAACTCGTAGGTATTCTCCATACCCGTTATATTTTCTCCACCTACCTCTCCCACTTTGGAGAATAACACCTCATCCACTGACCTTTCTACCTCAAATGTACTCTCCTTACTATCGGCTACTGTCTCCCAGTTCAGTTTGGCATCTGTTCCCACCTGTACAGCAGTAAATGAGATCAAATCTACCGGGTTTCCGATTACGGGTTCGTCAGCGAGAATCTCTACCTCCAGTCTTGTCTGCTCATCATCTACATACACAATGGTTCCAGTAGTCCCACTTAATTTCCACTTAAATCCTCCTGTTTTTTCCAGATCTACCCTGTCAAAGCAAACTCGGGCAATGATTCTTTTATAGGGTGCAGCCGGAATTAGTTCACCTTCACCGGACTCAAGTAATTCTACATTGATAGAGAGGATTTCTTCTGAAAGCTTAGTGAGTGTGGAGACAAAGTAACTTTGGGAAGCTTCCAGATGGTCTGTTGAAAGTATGGGATTTGCCAGAATAGTGGTATCGTAGGAGAATACAAGGTTGCTAGAACCTAGTCTGTTTTGCTCGTCAAAGGAAAGGGCAAGGTCTACACAAAAAGTATTATCAACGCCTAGTTCTCTGTTCTGAAAGCTTAAATTAAATTTTTCTGTTTGGCTATAGGAGAAATGGCAAAGGGTAAGTAAACAAAGTATTGGAAGGATCTTGGACATTACGAAGAATTAGTAAAGGATATTTTGATTCCTTTTACAAATAAACTGAATAAACATTCAATTTATTATTTCATCCCTCGAACTGTCAAAATAGAGGTGTACTTTTGAGTCCATAACAGGTAAAACGATCCAACATGAATAAGGCTAAAAGCCTCCCAACTGTACTTTTGAGCTAAGCTCAGTAACATCACATGTACCTTATACCTTAAGGAAGCTGGAAGACAGCCCCATTATTTACCCGCCAATACTCGTTTTTATCTATTGCATTTACGGTCCCATCCAGGTTGAAGTCTGATTTAGTGGGACCATACATGGTTTTAGAGCCATTTTCTCGTTTCCAGTAGAGATTCTTATCTGCCGCGTTTATGGTCCCATCTCCATTGGCATCTCCTGCCAGCATGAGTCGCTTTCCATTCAGGATTTTGCCTGCCTGGCTCCCTCCAAACACGGGTGTAAAAGGATTGCTGAAATCTATGACAGTGTTAGCATCAATAGAAATGGCAGCTTCAGTAGTCAGAGAAAGATGATTCTGATGACGGACACTCACAAAGAAAGCCCCCTCCTCTATCCCCTCAAAGATAAGCTGAATGGAACCGTTGGGCATGATGATATCTCCATCTCTTTGCAGCAGCATGGGTCTGGTCTGTAGGATGTTCTCTACAGAATCTTTATCTCTTAGTTCTACCAATACCCAATCTACAATGGCATTCTGCCCCTGCACATCAAACAAACCTACAGTAGCTGTTATTCCCAGATTAAAAGGATCTTCATATGGAAGGAGTCCTGCCTTACGTAAGCCATCTCTCATAAAGCCGGAAGCGGAATTGAAAGGTCCCTCAAGCATCATCTTCATCCTAAAGTTCAAGTCTGTAATAGGCTCACCTCTACAGCTACATCCATCTTCACGAATAATGTCATTAATGGTGGTAGGATCTCCATCATCACAGAAAGGTCTATCTGATGCCAGCACATCTATCTCATGTAGGTTCAAGTATTCTGTCCCCACATTGTTACCAGATTTTTGGATTCTCACATAACGCCCGACCGTATCCACAGGTACGGTAATCTTGGGAATATCAGTAGTAATCCCTAGCTGCAAGCTGAAATCAGCATTCGCAAGAGCAGAGGATAAATCTGTTCCATCAGGAAAGGGGGTATCAGCTACCAGCACATAGGCGTTACTGAGTCTTTCAGAGCAGCAGCTATCCTCTCCTATCAAATTCCAGATCACCAGCTGATCTATGGGTTGGTTTCTCCCCAGGTCCAGTTGCATCCATTCTGTAGGGCCGGATAACGTTTGAGCGTACCCACCTTCTGTATCTCCGTCAGTCAGGTTAGCCACCTCATTTCCGAAGGGCCATTGTGAGCTCTGAGAAGGAGATCCCTCCAGCTCATAAAATGCCTGACAGTTGCAGTCATCATCATACACGACATAATCCGTACATGCGCCTCCATTGGTGCAGGAATTTACATCTGCAAAGACTTCCAGCTCTTTGATGTTTAAGACCCATCCACCGGGCTTATCACCTGGATTTTGTAAGCGTACATATCTACCGAATTGACCTACTTTAATGTCTGCTTTTTCCTGTAATTCCTGATCATCCAGTTTCATAGAGAATGTAGCATTTGCCAAGGCCGCCTGAAAGTCCAAATTCGTAGAAAACGGCTGGTCTGAAACCAGTAAATATGCTCCGGTAAGTCTCTCACTACAGCAGTCCGTTCTATTCCATATTCTCACGCCCCCAATAAGGTAATCTGCTCCCAGGTCAACTTCCATCCATTCATTGGGATTGGTGAAGCCTGTATGGGCAAGAATGTTATCATCATCCTTTATACCGTCATTTATGCCTTCCGCCACATAGTCATTGTAAGTGGAACTCATGCTAGCTATTCCTCCTAGTGCCATATTGGCCTGAGTACAGTTACAGTTCCCATCATACACAAAGAAGGTCCCGTTTTGTAGAGTACAAGAGTCCGTGGGGGTACAGGGAGCCCATAGTTCGCAGCTTCCTTCTGTCCCATCTAATGCATCACAAATGCCGTCCTGATCAGCATCTGCCAAGGTCCCTACACAATTACAGTCTTCATCAAAAGTATCATTGATGGTACATACGTTTCCATCATCACAAGGAAAGCCTATGGTACAGTCATCACAGGCATCCGGGACTCCATCTTCATCATTATCTACGGTATCATCTCCGCCTTCACATACATCATTGGTATCGCATACACCATCCCCATCCGAATCCAGGATATTTCCATTACAGTCCAGCTCACAGGGCAATTCTTCTTCTGAAGGGAATATGCTAATCCGGTTGATGATCCAGTTTGGGTCTTCCCCTCCCTGGTCAGAAAACTCCAGGGTAAGCTTCCCATCATTTATATGTACTATGGTGGATTCATTTAAAGGAACTCTTTCTTCTATGTCTATATCACTTAAGACCACCTCTCCTTCTGCCTTCACCTGGATATCATCTCTGGCCTGGTCCATGTCTACAAATCCCAGAAAAACGGCCCATGTTCCATTTTTCACCTTTACTTCAAGCGTATTTGGCTTGTCAGAGAAGACAAAGTCTCTGGCCAATTCATCTCCCTCTTCCCTCTCTAGAGCTTGCAGGTTGTCAGGATTTACCCAACCGTAGGAAAGTGTATTAGTGGAAGAACCCAGCCGTATAAATCCCTGGAAGACTGCGGAAGAATCTGTCCCAAGATCAAAAGAGTAGCTATCCTCTGGTTTGACAGGGAGAATTTCCTGACAAGGTACCTGTGACAGTACCATCTTACCGGAATTATAGTACACTAAGCCCTGCCCTGGAATGGCAAAGATATTCTCTGGTGCATTCTCTAGTGCTTCCTTTACTGCTCTTCTATACGCATCCTTGTCTGGAACAGCACATCTATATTCATCAGAGAAAAGCCCTATATCATCAACGGGAATGACCGGCATTCCGAATGGTTGAGAACCATTATAATTGAAATTAAGGGTGGAAAGATCTTCGAAAATACTAGCAGATATTTTCAGGTTACTCTCCCTTGTAACTATATCATCCTGACCAAAAATGGCA
>JBCBKZ010000609.1:0-3858 GCA_038520955.1 Bacteroidota bacterium
AATGCAACAAAGTTGCATTAATGGAGAGGCTTATTACCTTTGTAAAGGATATGGAAGAAGGAATTGACAGAAAAATACCCGTTCACCTCATTACCGGCTTTTTAGGGGCTGGGAAGACTACCTTTTTGAACCATTTCATTAAGGAAAGATTGCCTGAAAGAATCCTGGTCATAGAGAATGAATGTGGCGCTACTAATATAGACGGGGGGCTTATATTAGACGGGGTAGAGGAGGTATTGGAACTAAGTGCAGGTTGCCTATGCTGCTCTTTGTCAGATGGTTTATTGGACTTGTTAGAGTATGCTACCGAGAAGAGGGCTACCTATGACAGGCTGGTGATTGAGACTACTGGTATAGCAGATCCCTCCAGCATAGTCCAGGTATTTTTGACCAATCCTTATGTAGCGAAAGTATTTGAGTTAGAACAAGTGATTTGTCTGGCAGATGCAGGGCATTTACCGGAATGGCTAGATGAGGCAGAGGAAGCACTCAGACAAATCTCTTTTGCGGATGTAGTATTATTAAATAAAGTAGATAGCGTCTCAAGTGAGGAAGTGCCTAAGGTAGCTTCTATCATAGAGAACATTAATCCGCATGCCCACGTATTTACAGGCTCAAACGGAGAATTCTCTATAGAAGAAGTCATGAAAGTGGGAAGCCTGAGAGCGGAATCTATAGAAGAAAAAGTTAGCAAATTGGCTTCTGATCAAGAATCTCATCATCACATTAAGAATGAGATAAATAATAGCCATAAGATTTCTACATTTACCCTGACATTTGACCAACCTTTTAACCTGGAAGGCTTATCGCGGGAACTAAATAGACTGGTGAATCTCTATCAGTCCCAGGTTTATCGGGTAAAAGGAATTGTAGCCCTTCCAGGCTATGAGAACAAGGTTATTCTTCAGTCTGTAAAAACCTCCTTTATCGCATCAGATGGAAGTCCATGGAAGGAAGGAGAAGCTCGTGAAAGTAAGATTGTATTTATCGGGAGGGGCCTTAAAAAAGAGGGCTTTCAGAACTTGTTAAATCAGCATATCATAGCCAAAAAGAATTTTCCTATATAGGACATCATTTTAGTACTCAACATTAGACCGACATTTTAACGTAACATGACACCAACTAAAAAACTGCCTGTAACAGTGCTTAGTGGATTTCTGGGCGCTGGAAAAACTACCCTTCTAAACCATGTCCTTCATAACAAAGAAGGAATGAAGGTAGCTGTCATAGTCAATGACATGAGTGAAGTAAATGTAGATGCTGATAGGGTCAAAAGCGAGAATGTACTTTCCAGAACAGATGAGAAGTTGGTGGAAATGAGCAATGGCTGTATCTGCTGCACCCTGAGAGAAGATTTAATGATAGAAGTGGAGAGGCTGGCAAAGGAAGATCGCTTTGATTATTTGCTGATTGAAAGTACGGGTATTAGTGAACCCGTACCCGTGGCGCAGACATTTAGCTTTGTGGATGAGGAAAACGGGATAGACCTTTCCCGCTTCAGCTATGTGGACACCATGGTAACGGTTGTAGATGCCTTCAACTTCTTTAAGGACTTTGGAAGTGCCGATATGTTGGCAGATAGAGAGCTGACAGATATGGAAGGAGATTACAGGACCATTGTGGACCTCATCACAGACCAGGTAGAATTTGCCAATGTCATTATCCTGAATAAGACTGACCTGGTGGATGCAAATACCTTAGGGGTCCTAAAGGCTGCTATCCATAAAATGAATCCTTCTGCTAAAATCATTGAATCAAGTTTCAGTAAGGTAGCTCCCAATGAGATTCTCAATACGGGTCTATTTAGCTTTGAAGAGGCTGAGCAAACAGAAGCATGGGTAGAGGAACTTAAGAAGGATGGACATACACCAGAGACAGAGGAGTATGGTATCAGCTCATTTGTGTACCGGGCGCAGAAACCATTTGATCCCGTAAGGTTCTATGCTTATGTTCAGTATAAGTTTCCATCCACCATTATTCGTTCTAAGGGTTTATTCTGGTTAGCTTCTCGTCCTTCACAGGCCCTTATTTGGGGGCAAGCCGGCGGTTCCCTAAAAGCAGAACCAGCAGGAGTATGGTGGTCTAGTATGCCGCTTAGCCAAAGGCTAAGGTATCCTTCCTACTTAGAATACAGAAAAGAAATTGAAGCCAGCTGGTCCAAACAATTTGGTGACAGGAAAAATGAAATCGTGATCATCGGACAGGAAATGGATGAAGAAGGGATTCGTGCAAGTTTGAACGCCTGTCTTGCCACAGCTGAAGAACTGGCTACCTTAAAATGGACGAAAGGATATGCTGATGGTTGGCCCATCCAGGATGTCTCGCCATTAAATTAAGCTAGATATCCCTAAACGGGGTAATCTCAAATGATGTTGAATTGATTTTCATGAAGTCAATTCAACATCATTTGTTTTTCTACCTCCTTTAGCCTGGATCTTCCTATGGGTAGGGTGGTGCCATCATTTAATACTAACTCCACTTTACTTCCTGGGGATTTTCTGATTTCGCTGGCATTAGGTAAATGAACAATGTATGACCTGTGTATCCTGATGAAGGAGGCAGGTAAAAGCACCAGTAATTTCTCCATGGAATGATCACATATCTCTTTGCTTTGATTAGCCAAATGAATGCTGGTATAATGCCCATCTGCCTGAACATAGGTAATCTGAGCGATGGGAATGAGGACGATTCTCCCGGACTTTTTGATAGGGATAAATTTGGTAGCTGAATAAGAGCTACTGTTTTCCCCAACTAGCCGGTCGAGGGTTTTTTGAAGTCTTTCGTGGCTAAAGGGCTTAGGGACAAAGTCCAGAACTCCATACTCAAAAGCTTCTATGGCTTTATCTCTATAGGCAGAGACAATAACCGTGTGGAAAGACTGAGTGGTATACTGATGTAGTAAATCAAATCCGCTTTCTCCCTGTAGGTTCAGATCAAGAAATAGTAGGTCTATGGTGTATTTGGAGAGGAAGTTATTGGCCTCCCCCAGGTGGTGACAGTGATGAAGGCGGCTGAGATGATTCCCCCAGATTTCCCGAATCATTTTCTCCAATAACTTCGCAATACGGGTTTCATCTTCAACCAGCAATATCTTCATGGGTATTTTCTTAGACTTCTATCTTGATTTCTGTCTTCCAGCCTTCAGATGTATGATGTGAGTTAATGGTCCATTTATCATGATAGCTCTCCTTCAAGCGGGCATGAATGTATTTCATTCCGGTTCCTGTTACTCCCTCCTTCTTTTCATGTAGAGGTTCTCCCGGAGAAATAAAGATGTAGGACTTATAGTTACTTTCCTGGTGAAAGCTGAGCGTGAATGTAGCTTTCTCTGCTTTAATACGATTATGCGTGAGACCATTTTCCAAAATAGTGAGAAACAGGCCTGGAGGCACTTTTTCCTCATCTTCTATGTTTTCTACGGTTAACATATAGGGGATCTCGTTTCTAAACTGCATGACTTTTAAATGGGCTCTGCATAAGTCTATTTCTTCCTGGATCGGAATCAGGGTTTTCTCTGCTACCGTTCTTACATGCTCAAACTCATCTGCTAATGCTTCGATAAACTTTACGGCTGATTTAGGCGATTCTTCCACCCAGGATATCAGGGAAGTCAAGGTATTTAAGAGAAAGTGAGGTTGAATATTCTTCTTTAGCAGCTCTATCTGTAGCAACTGAGTTCTCTGCCGGGTTCGTTCCAGCTGCAACCTAAGCTCTCCAACGGATCTCGAAAGAATATACAGATTGGTTAGCATGAAAAAGATGAAGGCGGTAAAGAGGGTTTGGTCATAGTAAATGGGATAAAAAAACCAGTTGGTTAGCAGAAGAGGCAGGATGCTTAAGAGGCTTTCTTTTGCAAAA
>JBCBKZ010000060.1:0-13713 GCA_038520955.1 Bacteroidota bacterium
AGCTAACGGCAATCAAACTGATAGATGAGGTGTATAAAACCAAAGTAGTACTGCTATATAGGGTATTTACTAAGGCAAACTTATTCAGGGTGATGGGAGCTTCCTCATTGTTCTGGATTTCCACCCACTGCTCAAAGACATTTTCCTTAGTAAATACCCTATATAGCAGGACTACTTTGGTTTTATACACCTCATCTATCAGTTTGATGGCCGTTAGCTTTACGCCAGCTTCTTCTTCTGTTACTTCATGGCTAGCATAGATGAGTTCGGTAGCAGGATTATCGTCTGCATGCAGAATGTCCAGGGCGGGTTCTGCTATATTCCATGTGCCTTTAGGTGTGTAGGCATGGTTAAAGACATCCTCATTGGTGCCATCATAGCGGAGTTGATCAGTTATGAGTCCGTATTCCTCATCAGTACCTAGCTTTTCTCCAAAGTATACCTGCCTGAGCCTGCCCTCCGCATCTGTTTGAAGGACTATGCTATAAGCATCACTCTCTATGGGAATAATGGTTTGGGAGAATAGCTCAATTGAGAAACAAACAGCAATGAGTAGCAGATAAATGGGTCGCATATGTAAGTAGTAGTTGGTGTGTGAGGTAAACTACTAAAACCTTTGCGGCTTAGCGACTTTGCGTGAGAAAATTTTCGCCTAAGGCGCTAAGGAAGTTCTACTCGATAAGCGTTAGATCAGAGGGTTCATATATAACCTGATTATTCTGGGTAGGAAGTTGCTTTTTAAGCTTCCAGCATGCCCGGGCATCTGCTATGGGCCTATCAGGATTATCTTCCATAAAATCCCGGAAATACTGGTTCATCATATTGTGGGCAGCTATTTCCCGCTTGAAATTGGGGTCTTTTTTGCGTTCCTCCAGTTGCCACCACATGTCTATGGCATCATGCAGGGTTTTGCCAGGATGAGCCTTCACCCAATCCATAAAGTCTGTATGGCAAATAAACTTAGGACCTATCTGGCTTTGCAGAAACCCTCTCACATTAGGTCCAAAGGAGATGTTATCCGTGATTTCTGTTTCCAGGCTTAGCTTTTCCTTGGTCCATTTGAAACGGGAAGTAGGCTTCTTTTTTTTCTTAGGCGGGAGGATGGCCCCATCATGATCCAGGGCATACTTGATTCTGTCCTGTAATTCAAACTTGGACCCTTGGAGAGGTAATCCACTAGCCTTACAGATTTCTACCAATTCTTCTTTCTTCCAATACCAGCGAGCAAACTCTTCTCCGCTATGTATGTCTGTAAAGTCAGGTCTTCCCATGGTGAGTGTCGAATGAATGAGTTTTGAATGATTGAATGAGGGAATGTTGAATGTTGAGTGTTGAGTGTTGAGTGTTGAGTGTTGAGTGTTGAGTGATACCTAAAAGACAACACGGGAAGTGGAAGGATGGTTTTATTCAACAAGAACGCCACAATAAAGGCCCTTTTGTTTGTACCCGCTTAATTTTTTAGTTTGAGGGAAAGTCCTACGACCCATGAACCCGCTTCTCGCTGATACTGCTACTGACGTTACTTCCTATTTACCTCTTATTGGCACCTTTGTTATCGTGGTTTTGGTTTTTCTGTTTAACCAGTGGTTTCTGAGTAGGACGAAATCTATTGCCAAGTCCAGAAAGATACTCCGACAAATCCTCGCCTTCTGTATAGTTCTGGTGGGAGCAGTAGTCATCATTTTTGCCATTCCAGATACCCTTATGGATAAAGGGGAAAAGGAGCAGGCCATCGGGTTTTTAGGGGCTATCTTTACTGCTGCCATCGCCCTAAGCTCTACTACCTTATTGGGAAATATTATAGCGGGGTTGATGAGTCAGTCTGTAGACGAGCTTAAGGTCGGTTCCTTTATATCTGTGGGGGACTATTTCGGCTGTGTAGAACGTAAAGGCATACTCTATACTGCCATAGAAATGGAAGACAGTAATTTATTGGTCTTACCCAATCTCTATATTGCCTCTAATCCGGTACGGATCTATAGCGAAGAGAACACCTTTGTATCTTCTACCGTTTCTCTGGGATATGATGTTTCCAGAAAAAAGGTGGAAGAGCTACTAAAAGAGGCTGCCACCTCCATCGATTTGACAAACCCCTTTGTCATTGTAAAAGAACTAGGAGACTTTTCCATCGTTTATATTGTTCATGGGTCATTGGAAAAGGGGCATGAACTGGTGGGGAAAAGATCCGCCTTAAATGCGGCTATTCTGGACGTGTTTCATGACAATAAGGTCGAGATTGTTTCTCCTACCTTCATGAATCAGCGGCAAACGCCAGAACCCATGATTCCTAAAAAACCACGCACTAAGAAAGGGGAAGCGGAAAAGGAGACAGAATCGGCAGAAGACATCAATAAGCTAATGTTTAACCGTGCCTTTGCGAATAAAGACAAGCAAGAAAAGGAAGAACTGGTAAAGGGCTTAGGAGATATGATAGCTGATCTGGAGAAAAAACTCAAGACGGAGGAGAACCCTTATACCAAGATGATCTTAGAAGCTCAGCTTAGTAGAAATCAACGTGAGAAAGAGGCTTTGGAAGAAGAACTGCAAACACTCAATCAGGAAAAAGAAACAAAAGAATAATATGGCTATCCCATTTGTAAGAACCCCAGACGAAAGATTTGAGAACCTACCAGGCTATCCTTTTGCACCACATTATGTAGAGGTAGATGGCTTGAGAATGCACTATGTAGACGAAAACCCGGACGGAAAAGAAGTGATCCTCCTCTTGCATGGAGAACCCTCATGGAGCTACCTATACAGAAAAATGATTCCCGTTCTGGTGGCAGGTGGATACAGAGTCATAGCCCCGGATCTGATGGGATTTGGGAAGTCTGACAAACCTACTGAGCAGTCAGACTACACCTATGCCAGACACCTGGCCTGGTTGAAAGAACTGCTGTTTGATCGCTTACAACTGGAGAAATTCCACCTATTTGTGCAAGACTGGGGAGGACTACTGGGATTGAGAATAGTGGCAGAACACCCTGACAACATCCTTAGCGTGACGGCAGGAAATACAGGCCTCCCTACGGGAGATCAGCAAATGCCGGATGCTTTCCTGGCATGGCAGAAAATGTCTCAAAAGATGAATCCTTTCCCAGTGGGTAGCATCATTCAGCGTGCTACTGTTTCACACTTATCACCGGAAATACTAGCTGCCTATAATGCGCCTCACCCTGATGAGAGCTTTAAGGCAGGTGCAAAGATATTCCCAGCCCTGGTGCCTACTACACCAGAAGATCCGGAGAATGCCAATAACAAAGCTGCCTGGGCTTCCCTTATGAAGTTTGAGAAACCCTTCCTGACCCTGTTCAGTGATAGTGACCCGGTAACCAAGGGTGGAGAGATGGTCATGCAGAAATTGATTCCCGGAACCAAAGGGCAGCCCCATGAAATCATCCAGCAAGGTGGGCACTTTCTTCAGGAAGATAAGGGGGAAGAAATAGCTGAAAAGATGCTGGCTTTTATTTCTTCAATCTAGCCATAGCATAGGAGTAACACGGGAATTTTCTGGAAGGCCAGATTAACCTCTTCAACTCTCACTAGCTTGGAATTTAAACCCTAGGCTAGTGAGAGCTAAAGAAGCCAAGGCCAATTAGTTAATCAAACCTAGCCGTCCCAAGCCTATCTCTTCGATACAGGGACCAGTTACCTTTAGGTAAATTGGCCTATTAACAATACACCCGATATGTACCTAAGCCTGACTTAATGATCGGATGTTCTTGTTCGATTATAAAGTTCAGGCACTTCCCTCCCCTCAAATCTTCGGACTACTAACCCCATTATTATGCCTTATTATCAATACTTAAAATCTGTCAGCGAAGAAGAAAGAATCCGAACCTCAAATGGATTACTACGTCTTAAGGAAGCCTTTGAAGCACAAGTACCAAGTAAAAAGGTAGCTGAGAATCTTTTGATAGCCACCTGGAACATCAGGGATTTTGATTCTAAGGCTTACGGATTTCGTTCTCAGGAAGCCATCTATTACATAGCTGAGATCATTGACCATTTTGATCTCGTGGCTATACAAGAGGTGAACGAAAATCTGGCTGCCCTCCATCGTGTTAAGAAGGTACTCGGATTTTCTTGGAAGGTCATCTTCTCAGATGTGACGGAAGGATCATCAGGCAATGATGAACGACTGGCCTTTTTGTATGATTCCAGAAAGCTCACCTTTACAGGTTTGGCAGGAGAGATAGTTGTTCCTCCCATCAAGGAAGAATCTGAGGAAGGAGAAACGATTTATACCCCACAGGATCAACTCGCCAGAACTCCCCTAATTGTAGGATTAAGAACCAGTTGGTTTAAATTCTCCATTTCTACAGTTCATATTCTCTATGGAGAAAACAGAAATGATGACCCACGAAGGGTAAAAGAGATAGAGCTTCTTTCGGATTTCCTGGCGGAAAGGACGGATAACCCACATGCTAATTCTCCTAACATGATCTTATTAGGGGACTTCAACATTTTCAAGCCTTCCAATAAAACCTTTGAGAAAATCACTGATAATTTCCTCATTCCTGATGAGTTAAGAGATCTCCCTTCTAATGTGCCACAGAATAAATTCTACGACCAAATAGCCTTTAGGGGATATGTCCCTACGGAGAATATACAAGCAAGCATTTTCAACTTCTACAACTATGTGTATAGGCTGGAGGATGAACTATCCTACGCAGATCTGATGCCTGACACCTATCACAATAAAACTGAAGCCGAAAAGAAGACCAGGTACTACAAGACCTATTGGCGAACCCACCAAATGTCCGATCACTTACCTATGTGGGTAGAGCTCAAAATAGACTTTAGCAAAGGATACCTACAGTCATTTCTAAGTGGGGACACTGATATTCCTGAAGAGAATGATGATACGATTTAAGGCTTAAGCTATCCTGTCATAAAAGAAGAGTAGGCAAGTATCCTGTTTTCCAGCCTGTCTGCCAGATAAGTACTGCCCTCCTTTAGTTCATCGTGGATAAAGAGGGCCTCATCTCTATAGGCCATCATTTTCTCCTTAGACCAATGGTGTGGATGAAGATATAGGTTACAAATTCTATCGGCCATTTTAACCGCCCAAACTTCCTTTGGTTGCTGCTTGATACGCTGGAGGCTGTCCTCCATCATCTCTCTCTTACTCCCCAGTTCCTCATTTTTGGTGAGGGCCATAACTCCATTTACCACCTCCTGCCCAAAGAGGTTCCTTACTTCATGAAAGTCTATACGGGTATCTTCTATGGTATCATGGAGAATAGCACACTTAATAGCTAAATCGGCATTTAGCGATGGTTCCTTTACTACTGCAGTCATCATCTCAAAGGTTACGCTTCCTACATGGAATAGATAGGGCATCTCACCTCCTTCGGAGGAGTCTCGGTAGACTTGGCCATGATGTAGCTTAGCGGCCAGGTGCCATACTTTTTGTATTTCATCTATAGACCACATAGGCATCCTTGACTAAAAGATAACAAATAGTTAGCCCTCCTTCTACCCCAACTGGATGTCTCTCCAGCTTATGATTCTACATTTATCCTAAACAGTAACTTGTACATCACCGGAATAAAGATGAGCGTAATCACTGTAGCGAATAACAACCCTGCCATGATGGCTACTGCCATAGGTTCCCACATAAGTCCTCCACCCAGATAAAGCGGAATCATACCCAAAGTAGTGGTAAATGTGGTTAAGAGAATAGGTCTGAATCGTGCGTGTGCAGCGTCTATGATGGCCTTGTATCTACTATTTCCGGGTATTTCCTCCTCTATCTGGATACGGTCAATGAGTACAATGGCATTATTGATCACGATACCTGCCAGAGAAATCACTCCCAGGAAGCCCATAAATCCGAAGTAGGAGTTGAAAAGCAACAGCCCAAATACTACTCCAATGATTCCTAGAGGAATGGTACTAAGTACCATGGCCGTTTTCCGGAAAGAATTGAACTGAGAAACCAGTAACAAGAGGATGATGAAGCCTGCTAAGGGAAGTTTGGCGATAACCGCTCCCATGGCTTCAGCACTTTGCTCGCTTTCTCCACCCAGTTCGTAGGTATACCCTCTCTTCCAGTTGCTAGCTTCATTCTCCAGCCAGGGAGTAAGATCATCCGTGATATTAGTAGGTGTAAAACCTGTCATGGCATCACAGCTAATCACCATGGTTCTATACAAGTCCCTTCTCTTAATCTTGGCGTATTGCCAATCTGTTTCTATTTCAGCTATCTGTGCCAGGGGAACATTAGCACCCGTATTTTGAGAGAAGATAGGAATACTCCCAAGGTCTCTGGCGTCTATTTCCTGTGCGCCCAAGCTCCTCATGATAATGGGGATATTATCTTCCCCATCGCGGAAGTCTCCTGCATCAAATCCAGATAAAGCTGTCCTAAGAGAAGTAGCTATATCCTGGTTGGTTAAACCGGCCCGGTTGGCTTTATCTTCATCTGTATTGATGACAAACTTTTTGATTTTAGGTCCCCAGTCATCCTTAATGTTCTTGGTGGGCAGTTTATTCATTTCCTGCTTTATGGATTCAGCCATCCTAAACAGCTCTAAGGGATCCTCTCCAAAGATTCTTACTTCCACATCAGCGCCTCCGCCGCCTCCACCTGCGAGAGGACTTACGTCCACTTCAGCATCAGGAAAAGCATTAAAGCAGAAAGCATCCAGCTTATCTATGACATACTGGTTATGTTCAAAATTACTGGTGTTCACCAGCACGTGAGAATAGCCAGTATTGGCTTCTCCAGGCTGATATCCAAGGTCATAACTTTCCGGTCCTTCAGAAATAAAGGAAGCCCAGTTGAGGACCCCTGCCTGACTTTCGTCCTCCACCTTCAGTTCGTGGGTAATAAAAGAATCTATCTCAGCTATCACATCCTCTGTTCTTTCTATCTTGGTCCCAAGGGGAAGGTTGATGTTCATGGTAACCAGATTCCTGTCACTGTCTGGGAAGAAAATGAAGGGAAGCCTACCGAATAAGCTCATAGACACAAAGAAGAGCACCACGATGGCCGCTACGGTTATCCAGGCATGCCTCAAGGCCCACTCAAGGAAATCCTGATAGTAGACATTCAGTCTATCAAATATATCCTTCTTCTCCTCATCTTTCTTCTCCACTTTAATAGCTGAGATGGCAAACATCGGGATAATGGTCATGGCCAGAATCCAGGAGGAAAGCAGTACAAGGGTAATCACGACAAATAGTGGCCCCATGATTTCTCCCATGGTGTTATCTGCAAGGAAGAATGCCAGGAAGGCTGCTGAGGTAGTTAAGGAGGATACCAGAAGAGGAACAAAAAGCTCCTGGGCAGCTTCCAATGCGGCCTTACGTGCGGGTGTTCCCTGCTCCATTTTTACCATCATGGATTCGGAGACCACAATGGCATTATCCACCAGCATCCCCAAGGCCATAATCAGGGCAGCCAAACTTACCTGATTTAACCCTACATCCACTAAATCCATGAGCATCAATCCCATGATCATAGCGCAAGGGATCAAACTGGCCACCACTAGTCCCGTTCGTAATCCCAGGAATAATAGCATCACTGCCAGTACGATAGCGACGGACTGGATGACATTCTCTACGAAATCACTAATCTTAACATCTACAAAGTAGTCACTAGAGGATATCCGACTAAGATGAAGGCCTACTGGAAGTTCCTGATTATAGCCTGCAACCCTTTCATCAATTTGCTCCCCTAATTCAATGAGGTTAGCCCCTTCTTTCAGGGCAATGGAAATCCCCAGCGCACGCTCCCCGTTGATTCGTACAATTCTGTTGGTAGGAGATTTATATCCTCTTTTAATGGTGGTAATTTCCCCCAACTTCACGGTTTGCCCCTGGTTCCCAATATTGATGATCGTGTTAGCCAGATCATCCACAGTTTCATAGTTACCTGTGGGTTCCAGCACAATTCGTTCGTTCTCAAGGCTTACCTCTCCACCTGGGAAAACTATGTTGGTCACAGAAAGATAATTCTGAAGTTGACCAGCAGACAGCCCTAAACGAGCCAGTCGAGCATTATCAAACTCCACGTAAACCTGCTCTTCCTGAACCCCTTGTATGGTAATATCAGAAGCATCAGATAACTTAATAAGGTCATCCCGTATATCATCCGCATATTCCTTCAATTCATCAAAGGGGATTCCATCTCCCTCCAGAGCCAGTTGTATGCCGAAAACCACCCCTAAGCCATCATCATTTACATTGGGACCATTGATGCCCTGAGGAAGGTCTTCCTGAATTTCTTCAATTTTTCTCCTTAATCTGTCCCAAACAGGCTGAAGGCTTTCTTTATCTATGTCATCTTGGAGGGTAACACTTACAATAGAAATACCTGTTCGGCTTTCACTGGTAACATTTTTCAGCTCTGGTAGCTCTTGTGCCACCTTTTCAATCTTATCCGTAATCAGTTCTTCCACACGTTCTGGAGAAGCACCGGGAAAACGGGTAACTACTGTACAGACTCTTACTGTGTAGGGAGGCATAGAATCTCTGGACAGATTCTGATATCCGACTAATCCCAGGAGAATGATCACAAGTAGGACCATGATGGTCACCCGGTTATTATCTATCGCTATTTTCGTTAGGTTCATGTGTGGTTAATAATCATCAGGTAACGAACATGCTTACTCCATCAGCCCCACTTTCATTCCATCTAACAAAGACTTCAAGCCGGCTGTAGCCACCCTATCTCCTTCCTTCAGGCCCTCTTTCACTACAAATCCATCTGGCAATAAGGCCCCCACTTCTACTTTCTGTTTGCGAGCCACATAGGCTGAACTATCAGCTTTCTCCAATACAAAGGCGAAGTTCCCATTTTCATCCTCTCCTATGGCCTGAACCGGGCTCACCAGATAACTAGGCTGATCCTTGGAAGTACTTCCCAGGTCAAAGATGACGTTGGATGCCATACCTGGCCGGATCTGATCAGAAGGATTATCTATTCTTACAATGGCAGGATAAGTAGGAGAACTCCCTGCTGCATAACTGATTTCTCGAATGGTTCCTTCAAAACGCTGGTTGGGAAGGACTGAAAAGGTAACGCCTACCTTCATTCCATTCTTGATTCTGGAAATGATGTTTTCAGGTATTCCTACCTGGATCTCGGGATTATCCTCTGCACTTAATATGGCTACAGGGTTTCCAGATGCCACGACTTCGTTCTCTTCCGCATTAACAGCGGTGATAATGCCACTGTAAGGAGCTAGTAAACGAGTATACTTAACCTGATTTTTAGCCGACTGGGTTTGCTTATCTGAGGAGAGTAGTTGGGTTTGTGCTGCTTCAAAAGAGGCTTTGGCCGTTTCAAAGTTGGACTTTGCCTGCTCAAATTCACTTAGAGGCACACTGTTATTCTCATATAGCTTTTCTACCCTATAGTAATTAGCTCTGGCTACAATAAGCTGCGTTTCTGCTGACTTAAGATTGGCTTCAGAACCTTTTTGAGAAGCTGCTGCCTGTTCAGCCTGGATGTTGTAATCAGCTGGGTCCAGCGTAGCTATAAGCTGGCCAGTTCTCACCCTGTCGCCGAGTTTTACAGCCATATTTCTAATGGTTCCAGAAACCCTGAAACTCATGTTGGTTTCAGTGCTGGCCTGACATACGCCGGAATAATAGTGTACATCCTTTCCACTACTGTGGCTGATGGTACCATATCTTACAGGCCGTAGTTGCTGGGTTTGAACTTCCGCAGTTTCACCTCCGCAGGCTTGCAAGAATAGAATACATACGAGAAAATAGAACGGCTTCATTTGCTGCTATTTTGATAAAAATTCTAGAAAACGTTGAAAGAACATATCCTGCTCCTCAGGTATGGCCAGGAAGTGGAAATATCCTATTGCCCTTTCAACTGCCAGGAAGTCCTGGATGAAGATATATTCTGTACTGATGGCATTGATTTCTGCTTGTAAAGCAGCATTCTGCGCATCTATGAGTGATGTTACATTCAATAAGCCCTGAGAATAGTTATCCTGGGCTATCTCGAAGTTTTTGCTGGCGGCAGTAGCTGAGATCCTTGAAAGCTCCATATTGCTGTAGGAAGCTCCGGCCACTCTTAGGTTTCCTCTGACCAAAAACTCAAGTTGATTCCGCAGGTTTTGCATCTGGTCAGAAAGCTGCATGAGTCCTATCTTAGTCTGGTCTCTCTGGTTTTTCCGGCTAAGTCCTTGAAAGATGGGGAATTGTAATCCGAGTGCTGCATTGGAAGTATTTAGCTCTATGGGGGTTACTCCTTCTGGATAGTAGTAGTTGTTAATGACATAGTTAGCCTCGCCAGATAAGCCAAGTGATGGGAGATAGAAGGCTCTATTCTGGGACTGAAGACTTCTTCTTTGCGCCTGAATAGAATACTGTAACTGCTTGATCTCAGGTAAATTTCTAAAGGCTTCCTCTACCAGGAAATCAGAGAATATATCCAAATCACCGGGATTATCTATCAGGGAGAACAGTCGTTCATCCATGATGAGGAGTATGCTATCCCGCATCCCTAAATCAGCCAACTCAAAATCTTCTTTTACGGGTCTGTTCAGGAGAACATTC
Source organism: Bacteroidota bacterium (assembly GCA_038520955.1). Taxonomy (GTDB): domain Bacteria; phylum Bacteroidota; class Bacteroidia; order J057; family J057; genus JBCBKZ01. The sequence goes on from JBCBKZ010000060.1 coordinate 10,531, forward strand.
ATATTATAGCGAGCCTGCCACAACTGTGCCTGGGCATTATTCAGGTCTACGTTGTCCTGGGCTAATTCACTTTCCCATCTATAGACATCATTGGTGCCTGCATATCCGACTTGTTCTTTCGCTCCTGCTATATCAAAGTTCTTACGAGTTACACTTACGTTCTGATTTCTCAGCCTTAATAAGGCAGAAGCCTGAAGCATATTTAGATAGGCATCTGTGATATCCAGAATCACATCCAGTTGGGTTTGCTTCTGGCTTTGTCTCTGGCTTTCCAGTAACAGATTCTGAATTTTGATATTTGCCAGAGCAGGTTCTGAGAACACTAACTGTGTGGCGGAGAGTGCCGCGGACCAGTTCAATCTCCCCCTTTGTCCAAAAGAAACACTTACGGTATTCTCATCTACTTCCAACAGAGTACTACTCCCTTCTACCTGAGGCAGGTAGTTCCCTCTGGCTACGGCTACCTCTTTCTTACTGATCTGAGTTTCCTTTTCTGCTACTTTCAAGTCCAGGTTATTCTCCAGTCCTTCACTTATAGCTGATTGTAGGGTGAGCTCTCTTTCTGTATCTACTACATCCACATTCACCAAGGTGGCCTCAGCCATCATATCCCAGGAAGGAAAGACACCTGTTTTACTGACCACCTTCATGTTAAGGGTGAGATTCTCCGTAAAACTTTCCATTCTTACGGGTATGTCTTCAGGCTTAGCCCCTTCGTACATTTTCAGCACATTTAGCGCTACCCTACGTGGAATACGTTGAATATTCGCATCAGAATCATAGGCACCATAAGCACCTGCTTCCAGCATGGGAGTATTAAATAAGGAAAAGGCTGGTTTTTCTCTTGCGGCTAATTCGTCCAGAAGAATTTTCAGTCCATTAGGAGTAACCTCATCAAAAATCGGGAGGAAATAGGCAGCCTCTGCAGATTCCGGGAAATTATCCAGGACAGTTTCCACTCCATCCGAAATAGTTACGTAAGTAAAGGTCGCATCTAAATCTCCAAGGAGGCTCTGAAAATATGATTCAAAATCAAAAGTGTTATTCTCCAAGGATTCCCCTCCAATGATGGTTATATGTTCGAAAGGGAGAATTTCATAAAGAGTTTCAAAATCCCTGGAAATATCAAAAGGAGACTCTATGTAGCTTAAATTGGGAATGCCCGAGCTTCCTTTTTCTGTAATGGGAAGTCCCTGTAATTCTCTGTCTAAAATGATGGTTAGAATAGTTGGCTTTGAGAATTCTGACTTTCTGGCCAGTTTTTCGGAAGAATTGGTCCCAACGCCAATCACTATATCCCCTTCTTCACGAGCATATGCTCTGGTAACCAGTTCATCAAAGTCTATGGGATCTTTGGGAACAAGATTGACTATAAACTCCACCTCTATCCTGCTTCCCAGAAGTGCCTCTATCTCTGTTTTAATTTGATCAGCAAATCCTTGGGTCCCTGTGTCATCATCATCCTGTATCATGAAAATGCTTAGAGATTCCTGTGCTTGTGTGGGAGAAAAGTAGGTAAGAGAAAAAATCCCAAATAGAAGGAAGTAAACGATGCTGTTTACATAGGGGAAGCAGATATACGCTTTTTCGGCCGTATTCATAGGCTGATGTGTGTTTCGGGCTTTACGCTAGGTACGGTTGACAATTTCCTTAAGGTGCGGAAAAATATGGAAAATTCTATGGCCTGACGTAAACCTATGTTAATATCTGCTGTTTGAGAAGGTACTTTTTCCCTAACTTTCTGTAATCTTTACATTTTCTTAATCTAAAGAGAATTAAATACGTCCAATAGATTATGGCTGATACTTCCCACCTTCCACCAGAAGACCAAGCATTATATACGGGTGAGACACATTTCTTCAATTATTCTCACCCAGACTTAGCCTCCTTTATAGAAGAACATATTCCTGAAGAAGGTGCTAGCGAACAAGAGATCATCGAAGCCTTATACACCGCTGTGAGAGATCATTGGCGCTATAATGCCTACCTTATTCATTTAGATGAAGAAGAATGGAGGGCAGGTAGCATGATGCAGAAAAAGGATGCGCATTGTCTGGATAAGGCTGCCATTCTGGTCAGTTGCTTAAGGGGTGCCGGAATACCTGCCCGCCTTAGATTAGCCAAGGTTAAAAACCACATAGCAGTAGACAAGCTGGTAGAGTTCCTTGGAAATGATGTACTCGTACCTCATGGATATGTAGAAGCCTGGATGGGAGGGAAGTGGCTGGAACTTACCCCTGCTTTTAACAAGGAACTCTGCCAATTTCTAAAAGTACCCGTAATGGAGTTTGACCCTGTCAATGGAACAAAATTCCAGGCATATAATCTAGAGAATGACCAGTTCATGGAGTACCTGGAAGAATACGGCCACTATGATGAATTACCCATAGATTTCATTCTGAAAGTATTCTATGAAACCTATCCTAATGTAAGACCCTTTGTAGATCAGTATAAGGGACAAAGTAAAACCCTGAACGTGTTGGAGTTAGTGAAGAGTTAACAGAGACTATCCATTCTTCACCAAACTTTTCTCCAGCCATTTCAACATATAAGCAGCTACTTCCTCTTGACCTTTCTCCAGCATAAGGTTATGGGCCATATTTTCAAAAATGATGGTTTCAGCTTCATAGAAGCGCCCAGTTTCTTCGATCTCTTTTACCGTAAAAATATCATCATCCTCTGCTCCTATCACCAGCATGGGAATTTCTTTCTGATTTCTCATTTTGATCCCGGGAAAGAGGGTTTGAAGATAAGCTTTAAATGACTCAGCACACATCTTCTCCTTATAGCTTTCCAGAAGCTCAGCATCCATATCCTCACTGTACATGAGGGCTTTGGCATTCTTATAAAAGGCTGCATAGAGATTTAGCCTCATAAGATCTAAAAGGCCAGACGGATGATGATAGGTAAACCTCAAACTAGCTCCCCATGAACCTTTGTGAGGGATAGGGGCCAGCAGAATAGCTTTAGCACAGCTAGCCTTCTCCAGGTATTTCTGCACAATTAGTCCTCCCATGGAATGGCCAACTAAGATGGGAGGCTGTTCCAGTTCAGCTACAGCCTCCTCCACATTTCTCACGTATTCAGACAGGGGAATATGGTTGATGCTCTTCTTACTCCCTGGTACTTCATGTCCTTCCAGATTCAGGCTATGACATTCATATCCCTGTTGCCTGAAAAAGG
>JBCBKZ010000610.1:0-3857 GCA_038520955.1 Bacteroidota bacterium
CAATTGAAAAATTGAGGCGTGTAAAAAGTAGATCTGGCCCACTATTTGTAATTTTTCTTGGAAAGGTGATAGTCCAAAAGAAAGATATTTCTGATTTATGTAATTTGAAATATTCGATTTTGGCTTAGTTTTGATTTCAGAATAAAAAAGATTTTCAGCTTTACAAATCTTAAGCACAAGACATACAGCGCAATTTTACCTACACTAAACTGATTAAACCGTACCTACATGCTTAGAAAGTCTTTCCTGATCGGATGGCTGATGCTTCCCTTTTTGCTATCAGCCCAACAAAACAAAGAATCTCTGGACGTTTTTATCGATTGTGGCATATGTGACATGACCTTCATGAGGCAAAATGTCAGTTATGTTAATTATGTAAGAGATCCCCAATTATCAGATCTTCACATCCTGGTTACCCGCCAAACCACTGGGACCGGAGCTTCCAGAGTCCAATTGGACTTTATTGGGAAATCAGATTTTGAGGGAACTAACTACAGCCTGGTGTATCAGGCCCAACCAGCAGAATCCAGCGATAATTTTAGGTCAGGCTACACCCGCATGTTTGAGCTAGGTCTGGTAAGCTTCTTAGCCCAAACCTCGATGGTAGATGAAATCAATCTGGATATAGCGGCTGAACCTAACTCACAGGAAGAAAGGGAAGAGGTAATAGACCCTTGGGATGCATGGGTATTCAAAGTGAACGGGGGAGGAAACTTCCGTACCCAGTCCACCCAAAGCTCATTTAATATGAGAGGCGGAGTAAATGTTAACAGAGTTACGGAAGACCTGCGTGTGAGAACGGGTATCTACCTGAACCAGAATACACGGACCATCCAGAATGATGAGGATGAAATTACCAGTAAGGTGCACAGAAATGGTGCATACGCTTCTTTGGCAAAAAGCCTCACTTCTCACTGGTCTTATGGGGTATATACAGGTGTGAATTCTACCACTTTCAACAACATCAGAATGAACGTCTACGCCTCTCCGGCTGTAGAATATAGTCTCTTTCCATATGCTGATGTAGCTCGTAGAGAGGTTACTCTGGCCTACAGAGTAGGACCCAGCTACAGAGAATATTATGAGACTACCATTTATGAGCAAGATGAGGAGTTATTGTGGAGCCATGCCTTAGAGTTAGCCGTGAGAATCAGACAGCCCTGGGGATCTGTCTTCGCAGGCCTTGAGGGGAGAAACTTCTTCCAGGACTTTTCTAAGAATAGGGTGGAGTTTAACAGCAACCTGAACCTAAGGGTGTATAAAGGACTTGCTGTAAATCTGGCTGCCAGCATGGATCTGATTAGGGATCAGTTGGCCCTTCCTAAGGGAGATGCCAGCCTGGAAGATGTGCTGCTCTCCCAAAGACAATTGGCTACAGACTATGAAGCATACATGGCCATTGGAGTGAGCTACACTTTTGGGTCTTCTATGAATAATGTAGTGAATACCAGATTATAGGATCTGATTGAAAACAGACGTATCACTTTCTCAGTCGGTAAGATTCCTGTTAGGAATTACTGACTGAGAAATTTGTTTTTAGGCTACACTATCTTTCTCCAAAATTTTCCTAATTTAGTTCTTTGTACTACTACACACATCGACTCATGACCAGACTTACCATTCGCATAATTATAGGTGTTCTCATTCTATTTCCGCTCAGGGGATTCTCTCAGTATGATGCCAAGATTTCCAAGGCATACATGAAGAAGGAGATGAGTAATAATGAGGAGGTAGAAAAAAAGATCAAGGAGCTGCTCAAGGTAATGACCCTTGAGGAAAAAGCTGGTCAGCTCACCCAAGTCACTCACTCAGCTTTACTGGATTATTCTATCAGAACAGAGGATGGAAGTCCCGGTGATGCCTTTTCTTTAGATACCGCCAAAATGGTAAGGCTGATTAAAGACCACCATATTGGAACTTTCCTGAATGGTATTGCCGTCAGCCCGGAAGTATGGTATGCGTATTCTTCCGCCATTCAAAGAATCAACTTAAGACATAACAGACATGGTATTCCTGTTATTTACGGGATGGACCACATGCATGGAGCCAACTATGTAGATAACAGTACCATTTTCCCTCATAGCATCAATATTGGGGCCACTTTCCAGCCACAGTTTGCCAAGGACGATGCCATAGTTACGAGCATAGAATCCGTAGACCTGGGACACCACTGGAACTTTGCCCCTGTACTGGATGTGGGAAGGGAGCCTCGTTTCCCAAGATTCTATGAAACCTATGGAGAAGACACCTATTTGTGTTCTGTGATGGGTACCTCTTATATAAAGGCTCTCCAATCAAATGAGGCTATTCTTCCTCAAAAGCAGGCAGCTACCGCCAAGCATTACCTGGGTTATTCTGAACCTAAATCAGGATGGGATAGAGCCCCTTCTCAGATCTCAGACCAATATTTACAGGAAGTATTTCTCCCTCCCTTTCAGGCTGCCGTAGATGCAGGCGTTATGACCTTCATGATAAATGGGGGAGAGATTAATGGTATACCTGTGCATGCCTCTCATAAACTATTGACCAAAATACTGAGAGACCAGCTAGGCTTTAAAGGCTTAGTCGTGTCAGACTGGGAGGACGTGATTCGTTTATGGAAAACACATAGGGTGGCTGAAACTGAAAAGGAAGCGGCCTACATAGCCCTCATGGCTGGACTGGATGTTTCTATGACGCCCTACACCACAGACTTTGCTGATCATGTAGTGGAGCTGGTAAGAGAAGGTCGTATTCCAGAAGAGAGAATAGACTTATCTGTGTCTCGTATGCTGCGCCTGAAATTCGAGCTGGGACTGTTTGAAAGACCCTATCCCAGAAATGACCGCTTTGATAAGATCAAGACAGATGATCATGTGAAGATGGCCAGAGAAGCTGCCAGAGAGTCTATGGTCTTAATGAGAAATGAAGGAGCGCTACCCTTGGATCCTTCTTCTATCAAGAAATTAGTAGTGGCAGGACCTACAGCTAATGCCAAACGTGTACTAGGTGGAGGATGGACCCTCAGATGGATTCCTGGAGATGAGAACATCTTCCCGGAGGATATGCACACAGTATTCACTGCCATGAGAGAGCATTTTCCGTCTTCCAGAATAGAGTATGCGGATGACGAAAACATACTGAGGGCTTCAGCCGGAGCAGATGCCATTGTGATTTGTGCGGGAGAATTTCCTTACTCGGAGGGTTCTGGAAATATCTACGACCACGAGTTGCCTGAATCTCAGCAAGACCTGATCAGACAGGCACAGCAAACAGGCTTGCCTGTTATCCTGGTGATGATAGCTGGAAGACCCCGCGGAATTAGCAAAGTATACAGAGGTTGTGATGCAGTACTATGGGCAGGGTTACCTGGCTTTGAAGGAGCGGAAGCCATCGTAGAAGTTCTAAGTGGGAAGGTAAACCCCAGCGGAAAACTTCCTTTCTCCTATCCGGTAGCGGACGGGCACTTTTATACCTATGACCATAAGCTGATGGATAAAAACCATTTTGCCGGTCTCTCAGATGAAAGAACCATTATGGAAAGTTTCGGGCATGGTCTCTCTTATTCAGAGTTTGAATATAGTAATATGGAGATCAGTGATTCTCTGCTGAGCAAGTCCGGAGAACTTACTGTTACTGTGGACGTAAAGAATACTGGAGAGCGGAAGGGGAAGGAGGCAGTATTGTGGTATATTCAAGATGAAGTGGGAAGTATTACCCGGCCCTTGAAGCAATTGAAGTCTTTTGAGAAAAAAGAAATAGAAGCTGGTGAAACCCAACGGTTCAGCTTTACGATAAATCCGAAAAGGGATCTTTCATTCCCTAATGAAGATGGAGAATTACTATTAGAAGCTGGTTTTTTTAAGGTTATGACGGGA
>JBCBKZ010000611.1:0-3849 GCA_038520955.1 Bacteroidota bacterium
CATGCTTTGGACAGAGGGATCAAGGCATGATAGATGCATTTAAAAATCCTTCCAGTACATCATCTTCTTCGACCTCTACCAGTGTTAATCCTAACTACCCTATTCTGAAGAGTAAGTACTTTAAAGTACCTGCAAACTATACCATATATGATGTGGCAAAAAGGTTCCAGGTTTCAGTAGAGCAGCTTCGCCTTTGGAATGATGTAACTGAGGTACACCAGGATGACGTGATCGTAGTAGGAAAGTACTACGGAGATTACAGTCCTTCTCCAGGATTTGGGTACAGACAAAATACTGACAACCTAAGACTGGGTACAGGGAATGTAGGAAGAGGAGGTGCTGAATACAGTAGCGATTATGGAACCTCTGCTTACAGAGGGGTTGATAGACAAAGCGCTAAAACGGAGCTTTTCCTGGATTATCCTGGGAATATCTCCAATTATGATCATCAACCTGAAAAATCAAACGCCAGATATATGGAGTATGGTTCTTTCATTGCTTATGAAGCAAAGATGCCCGGTAAAGAAACCATGTATGCGCTCCATAAATACCTAAAGCCAGGATCCAGTATCACGGTAGAAGTGCCTGGAAATGATAAGAATGTTTCTGTAACGGTAGTAGGATATCTTCCTCCGGAAGAAGATGCTATTATTGCCCTGTCTCCCTCCGCGATCCAAGCCCTGGGACCACACCAAAATACTATTAGAATCAAATACTAGTCTTTACCTTCTTAGGGGATAAGGGTTTGTTTACATGAATTGGGAAGTACTGATAAAACCTATCAAGGAGTACCGAAAGGCTACTTCCAAACATCGGTTTTTCCGTTATTTCCACTTTATCATCGTTCTGGTGATATATGAACTCATCTTTAACATATCTAAGACGCCAAATGCAGAAGTATACAATGGTTCTGATCTTTGGTTTGCTGTCCCTAACTGGATTCTTCCCGGAGGAACACTCCTGATCTCCCTAACCATTATCGTGTACTGCGCTACTTACGTCCGACTTGATTTAAAGGGCGAAAAAGACGCCAAGGAGCGAAAAAAAGACAGAGCAGATAAAAAGAAGGCAGCGGAGAAGAAGATCTTCTATGAAACACCCAAGAAAAAACCTTACAAACCTGACTGGAAGCTATTCTTCTTTATTAATCTAGAAGGCTTTGTCTGGGGTTCTATCATATACATGTTTCTGCCTGGCATCACCTTTCTGGCCATGGCACTTTTATTTCCCCAGGAAGTAATTCCCAGCCCCATAGAAACCAACGAAAGTCTGGCCGCCTACCTGACCAATCCTTTTATGGATTTCTCTTTAGCCTTTGGCTCAGGATTTTATAAAGAAGCTATTTTCAGGTTTGGGATTATCACTATTCTCCTGAACATTAAGAAATACACAAAACCTATCCCCAGATTCCCCACCATTGAGAAGGTATCTACCATTTTTATCATCATTTTCAGTGCCCTTATCTATGCACTTTCTCACTATCTCCTACCCTACAGTGATACATTTTATATGTACACCCTGATTTACCGCTTTCTCTTTGGCGTGGTCATGTATCACATATACACTAAGTGTAAACTCCCTGTGGCTATATGGACGCATGTGTTCTATGAGCTATGGTATTTTATCCTAAGGGGGTAATTATCTTTCCAAAAAGGCAGGAGCAGTTAAAAAAATTCTATTAGCTTCGTGCATCGAATCATAAACATCTCACTCTCGTCCAAGCCATCCTATGATGTACTATAATAATATTGTCGAAACCATTGGAAATACTCCCCTGATCAAGCTGAACTCCGTAGCTTCTCACATTAAAGCTACTGTACTGGTCAAGGTAGAATACTTTAATCCTGGCCATAGCATCAAAGACCGAATAGCGATCAAGATGATAGAGGATGCTGAGAAAGCTGGTATAATCAAGCCAGGAGGAACCATCATAGAGGGAACATCCGGAAATACCGGTATGGGCTTGGCGCTGGGTGCTGCCGTAAAAGGGTACAGATGTATTTTTACTATGGCTGACAAACAGTCCCAGGAGAAAATAGACATTCTGAGAGCTGTGGGCGCAGAAGTGATCGTATGTCCTACCAATGTGGAGCCGGAAGATCCGAGGTCTTACTATTCAGTGGCAGCCAGACTGGCAAGAGAAATCCCCAACTCCATCCACATGAACCAGTATGACAACCCCAGCAATAAGCAGGCACATATAGAATCTACAGGACCTGAAATCTGGAAACAAACAGAAGGGAAGATTACCCACTTTGCTGCAGGTATGGGTACTTGTGGAACCATTTGCGGAGTTTCTTCCTACCTAAAATCTCAGAACCCAGATATCAAAACCATAGGAATAGATACCTACGGATCTATTTTCAAGAAACTGCATGAGACAGGAGAAATAGATACTGAGGAAATTTACCCTTACCTGACAGAAGGGATTGGGGAAGACATTCTCCCTGAAAACTGTGATATGTCTGTCATAGACCATATCGTAAAGGTATCTGATAAGGACGGAGCGCTTATGACCCGTAAGCTAGCCAAAACGGAAGGACTATTCATCGGTTGGTCTTGCGGATCTGCTGTACAGGGTGCCCTTGAATACGCCAAGCAGCTCAAAAAGGATGACATCATGCTCATCATCCTACCAGATCATGGTACACGCTATCTGGGTAAGGTGTATAATGATGAGTGGATGCGTAATCATAGTTTCCTGGATGAGAAAGGAATGGTTACTGCAGATCAGATTATCTCCAGCAAAACCGGAAATGGGAGTTCTCTGGTGTCCCTGCAGGAAGATGCCCCTTTATCTACGGCACTTACCATCATGAGGGAGCAGGTGATTTCTCAGATCCCTGTATTTAGCGGAGATAAGATTGTAGGAAGCTTGCACGAGAGCAGAGTGCTCAACATGATCCTGGATGATCCTTCTTTGAAGAACGCTGAAGTATCCAGCGCCATGACGGATCCTTTGCCATTTGTACTTCCTACTACGCGCATAGATGTGATCTCCAAGCTTATCAATAAGGAGAATCCTGCTGTACTAGTACAGGAAGAGTCTGGTAAACTTGACATCATCACCCAGTATGACCTGATCAACGTCCTCTCTAAGTAGGACTACTTCAAGTAAGACAGCATTTTACGTTTAGCAACCGGCAAGAGGGCAGACTCCTCCGGGAAAGGTTTTCCTGAATACAATAAGAAGGTAGCCGGATTAGGGTACTTCTTATGATTTCTCACCAATTCTCTTTTGATATTCTCATAAGTCATGCTGAGACTCATGGTGAAGGTATCCAAGTACTGGAAGGAAATTCCATGATAGTTGGCTTCCACATTTTCGAAGAACACAATTTTGTATTCATAGGCCTTTATATCTGAGATCTTATTGACTCTTAGTAATACATAGCCTTCTTTCTTATAAAGAGGTTCAATGCCTACTGGTTCCAGATTTAGGCAGTCATTAATGTCTTCATAAATATGCTTACCTGTCTTTAGGTGAGAAACTAAGGCGGGGATGGAGTAACTGACTATTTGATCCAGCTCTTCCAGTTTATCTCCTTCTTCCATTACAGGCTCATAACTTAGTTCCATCTTTTTAAACGCTTCCTTACTTAGTCTTGTAGGAAACTGATCATGGAGCTTCTTTTTACTTTCTCTAAAGGTGGACAGATTGTTATAATGGAAAATGAGATCAGAGAAGGAAGGGTAAAGATGCATTTCAGCAAACTCCTGGCTCACATGCTGTAAATAAGCTAATAGTACATACTTTTTGTACTCAAAATCCAGCGTACCTTCCAGGAACCATTCAGGACACAGATGGGTAGGTATTAAGTGAGAATTATATGAAGCTGAGTCCTGAAT
>JBCBKZ010000612.1:0-3848 GCA_038520955.1 Bacteroidota bacterium
CAGCCATGTAAACATGGCTGCTGTATGTTGTCCCTCGTTCAGACTACATTAGCCTCTTAGGTGCCTATTCTCTGCTAAGTATGGGGTATTTGTGGCTACTAAGAACACAATCGAAAGAAGAACCCTCTTTCACACAGAATGTAGGCTGGATAGTAGCTCCTGCAATTGTTTTCAGGTTGATAGCAGTATTTGCCTTACCAGAGTTGTCAGATGATTACTTTCGTTTTATTTGGGATGGTCATTTGTTGACTCACGGAGTAAATCCATTCTCCTCCCTTCCTACGGAGGTCTGGGCTAATCAGGAAGTAGCCCTTTCTTATGGACTTACAGAGGCCTTATTTACAGGCTTAAATTCTCCTGAGTATTTCACTATATACCCACCTGTCAATCAACTCATTTTTTATCTGGCAGCCTTACTTTCACCTAATAGCACATATGGAGCTGTATTGGTCATGAAAGCCTTTGTATTCGCTGCTGAGTTAGGAAGCCTCTTTCTCATATGGAAGCTGCTGAAAGAATGGAAACTCCCACTAAGTAGGTGGAGCATATATGCTTTCAATCCTTTGGTCATCATAGAGCTGTGTGGAAACCTCCATTTTGAAGCCCTGATGATTTTCTTCCTGTTACTTTTTGTTTGGCTGGCCCAAAAGCAGAAATGGATGGTTTCTTCTGTAGCCTTTGCCCTGTCAGTAGCGAGTAAGTTACTCCCGCTTATGCTAGGGCCCTTATTGGTTAAACGCTTTGGCTGGGGAAAAACCATTGGATTTGGGGTGTTAATGCTGATTTGGCTGGTGCTGATGTTCATTCCCATTCTGGATGAAGAAATGATAGCGCATATGGGAGAAAGTATAGAGCTGTACTTCCAGCGCTTTGAGTTCAATGCCAGTGTCTACTACATTCTCCGGTGGATAGGCTTCCAGTATAAGGGCTATAATATGATAGCTACCTTCGGGAAAGTTCTTCCTATAATAGTGGTGGGGGGAATTCTCCTTTTTGCTTTATTCGAGAAGAAAAGTAGCTGGCCTTCTTTTATGAAGATGGCTATGTGGTCCTTCTCCCTCTACCTACTCATGGCTAGTATTGTACATCCATGGTACCTGAGTACAGTATTGGTATTTTCCCTTTTTACCTCCTTCCGCTATGTGATGGTTTGGACCTTATTGGTGATTCTTTCCTATTCCGCTTATATGTCTGAAACTTACCATGAGCAGCTTTGGTTAGTGGCTATAGAATACGTAGGAGTGCTCTCTTTTTTGCTCTGGGAAAGCTGGAAAAAGCTAGCACCAGCTATTCTCAGAAAAATGTAAACTATTAACAAGGAAGTGGAGTTGTTTAACGTAGGGATTAGCCTGATCCCAGACTGTCAATAGTCAATCCAAGATATGTCCGTCTATTTACCTTTGTTTCCATTAAACCTAACTGTGTTTCCTGGCGAAATGCTGAAGCTCTACATATTTGAGCCCAGATATAAACAACTGGTAAACGAGTGTCTGGAAGCCGAGGAAACTTTTGGGATTCCAGCAGTAGTAGAGCAGGAATTAGCTGGATTTATTACAGAAGTGGAGGTAGTAAGCCTGGATAAAGTCTTTCCGGATGGAGAGATGAATATCACCACCAAGGGTAAACGTAGGGCCCGTTTGTTGAACTTTGACCAAAAGGTAGATGGTAAGCTATATCCGGGAGGTCAAATAGAATGGCTCCCAGAACATGAGGGCGTAGACATAGTCTTACAATCAGAAGTGTTTGACCTCATGCAGGAACTCCATGATGCATTGGGTATCCAAAAAGAAGTGGTGAACTCTCCCCAGGATGTTGAGTCCTTTTTGATAGCTCAGCACATAGGTCTGAATCTCAAGCAGAAAATTCATCTACTCTCTATAGATTCAGAGGTGAACAGAATGGATTTTATAAAAACCCACCTGGACGAGATTATTCCAATAGTAAGAGAAACGGAGCGGCTGAAGTCGAAGGCCAGATTAAATGGCCATTATAAAAACATGATCCCACCGGACATTACTTAGTCCGGGCATTTCTTCATAGCTGTGTATAGCTATATGCAGGAAAGTATCAATACGTATCCTCTACAGTACTAAGACAATCGATCAATTCCAGATATGCACTATTCTTCAAGTAATAGTGAATGAATTTTCCCTTTCTTTGCGTACCCAGTACGTTTTTATCACGTAGAATACTCAAGTGATGAGAAATAAAAGACTGGTCCGCATTTAATCTGGTATAGATTTGCGTTACAGTCAGAGACTCCTCATTCTGGAGCATGGTGATAATAGCAAGACGGACCGGATGTGCAATCGCTTTCAGCGTGCGAGTTAGGGTCCCTACCTCGGTCGCTGACCAACTAGTGGTTACTTCCGTCGTTTTCATATGAGTTTTGTTTAACTTTTCATCTACATAACTCAAACAGATTGAAAAAAGTTTCAAATTTTTTTAGAAAGTCGCTCATATTCAATAATTTATATATCCTTTAAGCCTAAACAATCCTATCTAAATTCAGCGAAAAATCAGCTTATTGACCCTATGAAACCTTCATTTCCACGCGTTTTGTTATACTTTTTGGGGGTAATTTTTTTCACAAATACTGCTTGTGAACCTTATATACCTCCAGGCCAGGCGGAGAAACTTAAGCAGGATCCGCTGGTGAATGAAGTATTGGAAGGAATAGGAGACCTCTCAAATGAAGCGAAAGAGCTTAGCCAACCTAATAGGGTAGAAGCATGGGTAGATAAGTTGATCATCAAAAGTCAGCCCGGGCAGGATATGCCACAGATAGGTACTATGAAGCAAGGGGAAGTGGCAGAATATCTTTATCAACGTACCATGAGAAAATCTACCTTTTCTCTGAGAGGCCAGCGCTACCATGAGCCCTGGATCCTAATCAAAACGGCCTCCGGCACTATGGGATGGGTACACCAGGGAGGCGTACGCTTTATCAGGCCGGACTTAAACGGACTACTTACAGGTCTGGGAGATCAACTTAGTACAGCTCCAGTTTCCAGGTCTATTGGACCCGCGGGTACTACAACAGCTACAAGCCAGGAATGGATGGTCATACCAGGTAAGTACTTTGGAAATATTGAGGTAAATACCTCAGAGAATGACCTGATTCAGCTATTTGGTGCCTCCAAGGTTCAGCGTGGAAAGGTGACTACCTCTGGCAAGAAGACAGAATCCTGTACCATCGTATTCCCTGGAACTTATGATGAGATAGCCATCACATGGAAGGATAATAGCAGATCTAAAGTAAAGGCAGTATATCTCCTTTCTTCCGATAGTAAGTGGTACTTGCCCAGACAGATCAGTGTGGGCATGAGCCTGTCAGAACTTACCAAGGCTAACCAGGGGCCTCTAACTTTTTATGGCTTCGGCTGGGAGTATAGTGGTACAGTTAATGAATGGGGAAAAGGCCAGTTCGCGAAATATGCCAAGAACTTCTATGTGACCCTGGAACCTGCCCAGCCATCACGGGTAAAAAACTTACTGAAGTCCTACAAAGGAAATGGCGATAAGACCTTCAGCTCCAACATTGAAGAAGTAGAGCAGCTCGGCCTGGTAATAGAAAGAATTGTGGTGTATCTGGATTAGTGTTTTTAGCAAGTGATCAAAAATAAACGATCAACGAACTTGCATTATGTATGACACCCTTCGGGGTCAGTTCATTTATGCTATTAGAGCTAATAATAGTGAAATCTCTTTGAGATTAACGAATCAGAACCTTGAAGAGGTTCCATTATTCAGATTCACATTTATCTCAAAGAATGATCCCGAATGGATCACACCTACACATTACGAATTTATATAATTTAGGTGGTCAAATTAGATAAATTCGTAAT
>JBCBKZ010000613.1:0-3848 GCA_038520955.1 Bacteroidota bacterium
AATCTCTCCATTTACAATGCCAAAGACGATCCATGCCACATAGCTTGTGACAGCATCACTGAGCAAATAAAGAAGAGATTTGGAATAAGGAAGGGCATATAGACATAGACATTCTTTTCACAGCTGGCATCCTTAGTATTTACTGGGTCATTGTGTATGGCATAGCGGGTCTTTATAAAAAGCCCTTCCGTAGGTCCCGCCTACATGAGCTTAGTCAGGTGGGAAAGTTTACCCTCATAGGCGTTCTCATCCTATTTTTCATCATTCTCCTGGATGATCCCGTCTATAAATTTGAATCCTACCGGATCACCTTCACCCAGTATCTCATCATTCAGACAGCCCTGATCAGTGTGTTCAGGTTTATTATCACCACCAGGACCAATTATAAGATCAGGACCCGAAAAATGGGCTTCCCTACCCTCCTCATAGGTAATGGACTGGAAGCCAAAAGCATCTACCATGAACTGGAGAATATGCGAAGGTCTCTGGGGTATTTTTTCAGGGGGTATCTGAGTCTTGAAAAAGAAATTGAAGGGGAAGGATTAAAAAATTTAGCCTACAAAGGGACCATTGAGCATTTACCTGCCATAGTAGAAAAGGAGAAGATAGAAGAAATCATCATTGCCCTGGAAAAGACAGACTCACATAAGATAGGCGAAGTGGTGGAGAAATGCTCTCAAACTCAGGCTACCATCAAGATAGTTCCAGGCAGCTATGATTACATCATAGGCAGTGTAAAAAGTAATAACATCCTGGGCGCTCCTCTCATTGAGATTTTCCCTCAATTAATGAAGCCTTGGGAACAGGTAGGGAAAAGAGTTTTTGATATAGTAGTCTCACTCATAGCGCTCGCCATATTACTTCCGGTTTATACGGTTCTCGCAATAGCCATCAAGCTTGATTCTGAGGGTCCGGTTCTCTTCTTACAGGAAAGAATAGGGAAAAATGGGAAACCCTTTAAGATCATTAAGTTCCGTTCTATGTATATAGATGCGGAGAAATTTGGTCCGGCACTCTCCAAGGAAAAAGATCCGAGAATTACCAAAGTAGGCCTCATCCTGAGAAAACTCAGGCTGGATGAACTTCCCCAGTTTTGGAACGTGCTCATAGGGGATATGAGTCTGGTGGGTCCCAGACCTGAAAGACAATTCTACATTGACCAGATTGTAAAAATAGCCCCACATTACAGACACCTCCACAAAGTCAGACCAGGAATCACTTCCTGGGGGCAGGTGAAGTATGGATATGCCTCTAATGTGGGAGAGATGGTAGAAAGACTGAAATACGACATCCTCTACATGGAACAAATGTCCCTTGCACTTGACATCAAGATCATTCTTTATACGATACTGGTAATTATTGAGGGTAGAGGGAAGTAACGTGCTAGCGTTAGTTCAATAATTCTTTCATCCGCATCTCCACGATCAGCTTCTGATTCTTCTTCCGATAGCTTAAATCCTGCTTAACGCTGTTGACCATGGCTCTTAGCTGATTAGTCCTCGCAATGTCCTGACTGGAAGGCTGTCCCAGGCTAAGCTGCTTGATCTCATTTTCCAGCATTCTTATTTCTCTTTCTTGCTGGTAAATCTGGTTCTTCAAAAGGCTACTCAGAATTTTCTCCATTTCACCTCTTATGCGGACTTTACTTTCCCTATCTCCCAACTGATAGGCTGAAACCAATAATTCCAGCTGTTTTTGGGTGGATGGGGCAGGATTTCCCAATGACCTCGTGGTTTGGGAGTTTCTAGAGCTATCTAATGATCTGGAAGGTAGAGACTGGGAATGGAGCAAAGAGAAGGAAACAACAAATGTAATAATCAGTAGGAATCTCATAGGTAAATCTCTATACCCTTTCAAGACAGAAATTAACAGTTTGCTTCGGGTCAAATGTTGCGATTTTGCGCCAGCAGTCAAAAGCGAAAACTCAAACGGAATTACGTAATCACGAATGGTCCGTTTGTCTAATATAATAAAGAAATGACTTTTTAGTATATCATGAATTCTGAATTATCGCATAAATAAATCAATCCTAGATAAGAGGTAAGAATTAGTCCGGTCTTCTCAATTTTTTTCCTTTTAATTAATAAATGGGTAAAACCTTCTTAACAATTTCATAACAGTTTCCTCACCTTCTCTTTAATGCCTATTCCGATCTATGCATTTGGATTTTAACGTGGAACACAGGGCTTTCTATATCTGATTGTATGATTTCTTGGAATTTTAACTAGTTGAATGTTCTCAATTAAACCAGAAGCCTAATCTAACCTAACGGACAACAAACCATTATGAGATCTCTCTACAAATTGATTTTTTGTTTAACACTTATGATAGGTTTTGTCCTATCATCCTTTTCCCAAGGCACCATCAGGGGAAAAGTAACTGATGGTGAAAGTGGAGAAGTGCTGCTAGGGGCTACCGTAAGGCTTCTACTTGATGGGGCAGTGAGAGGAGGTGCTTACACTGACCTTGAAGGTAGCTACTCCATCAAAGCTGCTCCAGGAACCTATTCAATTATCATTTCTTATGTATCCTACATAAATGATACCATAAGTAATGTGATTATGACTGGAGATGAAGTAGTTTTCAATGAATCCTTACTTTTTGAGTCTCTTCAAATTAGAGAGGATCTAGCTGTAGAGATTACTGCCAGAAGGAATCAGGCATCTACTGTTACCTTATATAACACCAAGAGAAATTCCATTAACACCATAGATGGTATCTCGCTTGATCTGGTAAAAAGAACAGGAGACCCCAACGTAGCGGCAGCCATGCAACGTGTTACTGGGGTTACGGTAGAAGATGGTAAGTATGTATATGTACGTGGACTTGGAGACAGATATAGTAAGAGTTTATTGAACGGAGCGGAGCTTCCCGGCCTTGACCCAAATAGAAACACTGTACAGATGGATATCTTTCCATCTAACCTAATAGATAATATTCTTGTCTACAAAACATTTACCCCTGATCTACCAGGTAACTTCACAGGAGGTTTGATAGACGTAAAAACTAAAGATTTTCCTGACAGGTTTACCTTAAGCGTCTCTACCTCATGGGGATTCAATGATCAATCTTCCTTCCTAAGTGAGGGAGATGGCGTACCTAATCAGCAAGGAGGAAATACTGACTGGTTAGGAATTGATGATGGAACCAGGGAGCTTCCACAGTTCATTCAGGATTTAAGAGCCAATGGAGGTGTTCCTGAAACTGTATTTGATCTTTCTGATCCTGCTAACGTAACTGCCCTGGATCAGATAGACCAGGCAAGTAAATCTTTTGATACAAGAATCTATCCTACGCTTGATGGTAGTACCTTTATGAACCACAACCACCAGATCTCTATTGGGGATCAGTTTGACTTAGGAGGTAGACCTTTTGGATACATTGTAGGAATCTCGTACAGGAATAGCTACGGATTCTATGATGGTTCTGCTTCATTTGAGAATGTAGGTAACAGAACTGAATATAGCTTTGAAGGTGCTCAGATCGGACGTTGGAAAAATACAGGATCAGCCTCCAATGTTGCAACAGTCCTTAACAGGGAGCTTGAGCTTTCTGATACACGCTCCAGCAGAAATGTACTTTGGGGTACGCTTATTAAGCTCTCCTACAAACCAAGGACAGCCCATAAGTTTAGTGTAAACTACATGCACAACCAGAGTGGGCAAACCTCAGCCAGATTCATGCAGGGAAATATCCCTTCTGATGATGAAAGCTTAGGATTTGAAACCAGAGTAATGGACTTCCTTGAAAGATCTTTGGATGTAATTCAGGTTCAAGGGGATCACGCTTTTGCAGAAGGCAAGTTGAAAATGGATTGGATTGGATCATTTACAAAATCAAGACAGGAT
>JBCBKZ010000614.1:0-3841 GCA_038520955.1 Bacteroidota bacterium
ATACCCTCCTATATGCCAGAAGGGTCTACATAGAAAAAGGATTTAGGGGAAACTGCCAGGCCTTTGCTTTTGAGAGAATAGAAGTAGCCCCAGAAGTTAGCCTGACGTATCCGTCAGTCTTAGCTGTCCTGAAGGGAAACAAGGAGCCTGCTCATATCCACTTAAACCACCATACAGAACTGGAAGGAGCCCTCTTATACCATGGCGGCCTTATTGGAGGAGAGAAACACAGGGAAGATTATGTATGGGTAGATAGTACAAGTGTCATATGGGGGCTGGCAGATATCCCTTACCAGTTTGAACTGGAAGGAACAGTATACGGACATGTACATACCAGGCAGTTTTTATTAAGGACACCCGGAGCCATCTATAAGAATTATCTGCTGGATGTCACCCTGGATGCCTCCAAACTGGATCCCTCCTATGCTGCTCCCTTCATAGATCCACAGGTACCCTCTAAAATCATCCAATGGCTATGAAGCAGACGATCAAACGATATCCACTAAAAGCAGACCGTCATGGCGGTGGGCTATTGGGCATGGATTTGTGGGTCGGCCGCCATCTCGTACCTGGACGGACTAGCCAGAGATCCCGGCCGACTCCTCATGCGATCCCCTGCAGTCCCACCGTGATGACGAGAGGTGAAGGAAAAATACACCGTCATGGCGGTGGGATAATGGGCATGGGTTTGCGGGTCGGCCGCCATCTCGTACCTAGGAGCATAAGCCAGAGATCCCGGCCGACTCTACATGCGATTCCCTGCAATCCCACCGGGATGACGAGAGGTGAAGGAAAAACGCACCGTCATGGCGGTGGGCAAGCGGGCATGGATTTGCGGGTCAGCCGCCATCTTGCGCCTGGATGCCTTAGCCAGAGATCCCGGCCGACTCTTCGTGCAATCCCTTTCAACCCCACCGGGATGACGAATGAGGAGAGACACAAGCCCATGAAGTCATTTCAATCAAAATCGGTAGGTCGATTTACAAGGTCCCTGAGGTTCTCAAAGGGACTAATTGCTCCATTGAAGGTTATCGTTTCGAGAGGCCGCCATCTCGCGCCTGAACGAGCTGGCCAGAGATCTCGGCAGAACCTTCTTGCAATCCCCTACAGGCCCACCTGGATGATAAAAGGGGAGGGAAAAACTAACTGTCATGGCGGTGGGCAAGCGGGTATGGATTTGCGGGTCGGCTGCCATCTCGTGCCTTGGAGCCTTAGCCAGAGATCCCAGCCGACTCCACATGCGCTCCCCTTCAATCCCACCGGGATGACGAAAGAGGAGGGGAAAAATCACCTTAAACTGGAAACTACTTCAATACCAGTAAAACAGCTTGGAGCTAATCCTTCTCCCTCTAAAGTAAAAGGGAATACCCTAATTGAAATATTGGTGAGCTTATCAGTCTTGTCTCTGCTATTCATCATAGGGATGTACCTCTTCCAACAGCTGACAGGCATCTTTTCTCCCGTACAGGTTTTCCAACACAGAACTATTGCACGTGAGGTCTTATATACACCCATCCCAGAAGAATACCAGGAAGAGGAGGAGCTGCTCATAAAAGGCAGGCGAATCATCAAGGAAATTACTCCCTTGAATAAAGAGGCTACCCTTTTACAAATAAAGGTAAGCTGCTATTGGGATGATCAATTGATGCTGGAAAGAAACAGATACATATCGCTGAGGCATGAATGAAGGGAAATTGTCTGGATTCACCTTGCTGGAATTATTGGTGGCGATCGCATTGACATCTCTGGTCTTCATACTAGGGCAGTACATCTATGTGGCATTCCACCAATTCCATGTTCAGTATGAAGGAAGGGTAGACCATACGTATGAACTAAGCCAGATTCAGTACAGCCTGGATAGAGATTTACAATCTGCCTCCATCATTCAGTGGGAGGAGGAGCATGTCCTATGCCTGAAAAATGAAGAGGAGGTGCTTTCCCACTATCACCTCTATCCAAAGGAAATAAGTAGGACAGTAGAAGATCACATGACCAGTTGGGAAGTATCGGCTAGCTGGGAGTTGGAACAGACTAGCGCTGGCTTTCTGCTCGTAGATAGCCTTCAGAATCTACAGCTACGATTTTTTCTCCCTGCCAAAGCAACTGCAAAACCCGATAGCTTATGAGATTGGAAAGGCAATATAAATCTGCTTACACAGCACCTGACTCAAGCCAGGAGGTAGGGGAGGAGTCTATCTGGAATAGGGACATCCAACTTGGGTCTCCTATTTCTCTAAAGGACCGCTACCAATTATATCAGTTCTTGGGCATACTCATGAGTGCAGGCCTGAGCATATTAGAATGCATCACCATCATACAAGAACAAATCAAGAAGAGGAAGCTCAGGGGTATTCTCAAGGAAATAGGGAACCATCTCCAGGATGGACTTTCATTGGCAGAAAGCATGGAACAGACACCCAAGTACTTCAGTGCCTTTGAAATCTACAATGTGCAGATGGGAGAGCAGACAGGAGAGTTAGTTGACATCCTGAAAAACCTGGCCTCATTTTATGAGAAGAGAATAAAACTAAAAAGGAAGCTTTGGCAAGCGCTATCTTACCCTGTCTCTGTTATTCTGATCGCACTATTGGTCATGGTTTTCATGATCAACTATGTGGTCCCCATGTTCCAAGATGTGTTTAAGCGTTTTGATGCAGAACTACCCCCCATCACACAGTTTGTTCTGGATCTCTCGCATCTCTTCCAGGCGTACGCGAGTTGGGCTTTGCTCGGAATAGGCGCAGTGGTGATTCTCCTACTTAGGCTCAGAAAAAATGAACAATGGGGAGCTTTTACGGCCAATCTCAGCATCAAGCTTCCCATTCTGGGACCCCTTTTGCTGAAGTTACAGCTAGCTAGATTCTGTTATTCTTTCTCCCTCCTGATTCGGTCCAAAATCAACATGGATCAGGCGCTTTTATTGCTGGACAAAATCCTCACCTTTCCTCCCCTACAATCGGCCCTCATCCAAATACGACAAGAAGTAACGGTTGGGAACACCCTCTATGATGCCATGAGTGCGCACACCCTCTTTCCTACCTACTTCTTGCAAATCGTACGCGTAGGTGAGCGCACCGCTCAATTAGGAAACATGATGGACAAGCTGGCCCAGAGCCTGGACGAAGAAAGTGAAGCTGGCATCAATCAGCTGACCCAATTTTTAGAACCTTTGCTGATCATGATTTTGGGTGGAATGGTGGCTACCATACTCGTAGCCATGTACCTCCCCATGTTTGAATTAGGAAATGCAATCGGAAATTAAGTTTGAAAACTATGCATAAAGTTAAAGGACTGACCCTTACCGAGCTCTTAATCGTCCTGGCCATTTTGGGGGTATTGCTGCTATTGGCCTTCCCTGTGATTACCCCCATCTTCGCTAAGACCCATGCCATGGAAGCCAAAACCAACCTCAAGCATTTGGCTGAATTGCAAAAGGTGTACTACCTGGAACATCTGACCTATTCGGACGAGTTTATTCAACTAGGTTTTGAGCAGCCCAGGTTGGTGACGGAAGAAGATGGAACGGCTCACTTCCAGATAGAGGTTCTCCAGGTCTCCAGAGAAAACTATATGGCAAGAGCTACCGCCATTACAGACTTTGATGGGGATGGGGTTTTTAATGTATGGGAAGTCAGTAAGAGTGGAATTCCTAAGGAAGTAGTACCTGACTGATATGGGGATAAGCCTCTTAGTGGGATTGCTCTCTTGCTGTTGGATTACCTATGAGGACTTGAAAAGTAGATACATCCATATTCTTCCCTTACTCCTGCTGGGGGTATGTGGAGTAGTGAATATGTATGCCTCTTACCATGAAAATTGGCAGGTATATCTCCTGCTGAAT
>JBCBKZ010000615.1:0-3841 GCA_038520955.1 Bacteroidota bacterium
CTTTTCACGCCATTTTTTTGGCGAGAAAAGCATCAGCACTGTAAAGAGTTCTAACCTCCCAAGCAGCATAAAAAAGGATAAGATCCACTTTCCCGCCATAGGAATCTGTGCAAAGTTCATACTATCTCCAGGACCTACTTTCCCTATACCAGGGCCAATATTCCCCAAAGTGGCAGCAACAGAACCCATGGCTGTCATGAAATCCAGTCCTAACATGGCCATAATAAAGGTGCCCGCCACGAATAAAAGCATGAAGATGATAAAGAAGGAAAGCATCTTGGATACTACATCCTGAGGGATGGCCCTTTTATTGAATCTAACGGGAAGTATGGCTTTGGGGTGAATTTGTCGTTTCAGCTCATAATAACTGTTCTTATATAGGACTAGAAATCTGATCATTTTCATTCCCCCACTGGTAGAGCCTGCACATGCGCCGTTAAACATCAGCATGAAAAACAGGACCATCATAAGAGGCCCCCAGGCAGTATAATCAGCTGTCCCAAATCCCGTGGTGGTAACAATAGATACTACCTGGAAACTGGCATTTCTAAAGGCCTCTTCCATGCCTATGTCCAGTCGGAACCAGGTAACGGCGGTAACTACCACAGTTACAGCCAGACAAAACCACAAATATAACCTGAACTCCTCATTGGCCCACAACCTTTTGGCCTTTCCTTTGAAAAGAAAATAGGTAAGAGAGAAGTTGGTACCTGCAATGAACATGAATATGATGACCACGTATTGGTGGAAAGCACTGAAGGCCCCCATACTGGCTTGCTTGGTTGAGAATCCACCAGTAGATAAGGTAGACATAGCATGACAGATCCCATCAAAGAAGTTCATCCCGCCAATCATTAGGAGAATACATTCTGCTACGGTAAGGGATACATAGATAATCCAAAGTCGTTTGGCAGTTTCTTTAATACGCGGGGTAAGTTTGTCTGGGGTAGGGCCGGGAACTTCAGCTGCGTAGAGCTGCATACCTCCTATCCCCAATAGCGGAAGAATGGCAATGGTAAGTACAATGATCCCCATGCCGCCTATCCAGTGTGTCATAGCCCGCCAAAAGTGTAACCCCTTAGGGAGGGCTTCAATCTGATCCCCCAGAATAGAAGCACCTGTAGTAGTATAGCCGGACATGGTTTCGAAGAAAGCATCACCATAGGAAGGAATGGCTCCACTGATCACATAGGGAATAGCACCTAAAGCAGCCATAAATAGCCATCCGAGAGTTACCACCAGATAACCATCCCTTTTCCTTAATTCTTTGTTGGCAAACTTACGGGTGAAGAACCATCCCAGGAGTCCCAGAAGGATCACGCCAGCCCCGGAAATACTGATGGCGTAAACATCCTGTTCCTGATAATAGAGAGAGAAGGGGATAGCTGTGAGAATAGCTAGTCCATTGATAGCTATCAGCAGACTAAGGATATTAAATATCACCCTGAAGTTGAACATGCCCACTAACCAATAATGAAATCAGGATAATTACAAGTCCAAAAAAGATGAGCTCCTCGCCTTATTAGAATTTTCCGGAAAATATCCCTTATTTAAAAACACTTTTTTTTGAATTTTTTGTCTACATGTACAGAAATTCTGACATTAACAGACAACAAACTCAATCCTTAATCCATGAGAAACATCCTGCTCGGATTGTTCATTCTTTCTTTTCTGCAAGTACAAAGTCAATGTGTTACCCTAAATGGCGATAGTGTTTTCATTAATGAAATCCATTATGATAATGCCGGGACAGATGCTAATGAAGGCGTAGAGCTGGTAGGTCCAGCCGGAACCAACCTGAATAATTACAGAATAACCCTCTATGAGGGAGGAACTGGCTTACAAGATGGAATCTTTACAGTGAATGCCCTTATTCCTGATGAGGGAGATGGATATGGAGCTGTTTGGATAAACACCCCCGGAATTGGAAATGGGTCTCCAGATGGAATTGCCCTGGCTAATATTTCTGCTGGCGTAAACCTGGTACAGTTCATCAGTTATGAAGGGAGCTTTACAGCCATAAATGGAGATGCAGCCGGACTACAATCTGAAGAGATTAATGCGCAGGAAAGCGAAGGGAGTAGCAGTGTGCAGTCAATCCAGCTAAGTAATGGGGCAGGTTTTTGTCCGGAATCCTTCGAATGGATAGGGCCTGTAGCACAATCTCAGGGAATGATCAACAGTGGCCAGTTTTTCGCGGAAGTGGAGGCAGATGAATTGCGCATAACAGCAGAGCCCCTAAGCTGCCTGAATACGGGAGAATTGTTTGAGATAACTGTCTGTGCCGTAAACAGTGCACTGGGCGTAATAGATGTGGATTACACTACTGATTTTCAGCTCTCCTTTGTGAATGGGTCTGTAGCTAATCTCTCATTTATCAGTGGGAGTGGCACCCTAAGTCCGGTAAATGGATGTGCCACTTTTGTGGTAGGCTATACCCAAATAGAAGATATCTCTTTTGAAGTTACGTCTGGCGTATTGGTGCCAGATACTACGGGTATGCTAGAAGTGTCAGATGCCTGTAAGAGAATGGACATCCTAAGTGCCATAGTAAATGCCTGCGGGTCAGACAGGGAGAATGAGCTTATCACGCTGAAAACCCAGACTGCCAGTGTGGAAGTGGGGGACATAGTGTTTAGTGTCATTGATCCAGCTAATGGGGTTCAACCCAATGTGAATTACGCATGGTCATCCGACGGAACTGAGAATGCTGGAGATGGCAGTAATAGTCCTTGTGGAGGAATAGACCTGAAGTGCCTGGATTTCCTGGATGTAAATACCCCGGGTGAAGAAACGACCATAGAATTGTTGATAGCGGATTTGAATGCACAGGCAGGTTGTGCGCTTTTTGAGAAACCTCAGGCTGGTGGAGATCATGGTATCATTCCTGCAAATTCTCAGGCTATTCTTTTCATGGGAGCCGGAGGCAGTAATATAGAGGCAGCAGGTTTTGACGGACTGGGCACCAATATGGACTTCAGCGGATTTTGTGGAGGTTCTTTTGAGCCCATTTATGTCATCTTCGGAAGGTCTACTTTCAGTGATCCCGGCTATGTTAACAATAATGAACGCAGGCTCCTGCAGCTTTTCGTAGATGGGCAGCTGGTAGATGAACTGGCCATAGGTACCTATGGGAGTGCAGGGAGTGGAAATGCCAGTGCGGTGGATAGTGGGGGAGACTTTTTTGCGAGTACAGACTGTACGCCTTCCTTCCTGTTTTCAGAGACCATCCTGGATGCTTCTTCTTTCGTAGAGAATGATCCTAATCAGCCTCAGATTTTATCAGAAGAGACGCTGGTAGTATTTCCTAATCCTGCTACTTCTCTCCTTTCAGTGAGGTACCAAGGAGAAGAAGGAAACATATTTATAAGGGTGTCAGACCTTAGTGGAAGGACTATATTAAGTCGGCAGAGTACTTCAGCTTCCAATGTGCTGGACGTGTCCAGTCTTTCCAGTGGGATATACTTGCTAGATGTGCAGGTAGAAGGAGAGCGAATCTATAAGCGTATATTCATTCAGTAGAACCAGTACCAAATTATAAGCTCTATTTATTAAAGAAGTTTGTGATTTTATCTGTGGTATAAAACATAACATCGTTATTAAAGTCAATAATTTCTCCTATCGGAATAATTGTCAGCTTACAAAACAATTTCTGGCTTTGCCACTTAGGATGGTTTGAAGGAAGAGTTAAAGTAGTAGATCCATACTTTTATCAACGTACAGGCCCGAGTAAAGCAAAGGTCTCCTCTTGGGAGGAGATTTAGAGGTGGGTTGCGAAGATTTCTTTTTTCCCCATCGAATAATCAAGCTAATTATGTGACCTATAGCTACTTAACCCACC